>JAEMGR010000017.1 GCA_016458225.1 Myxococcaceae bacterium JPH2
GCCCCTGCCCCGAGTTGGAGTTGGGCCCTTCTGCTCGGCCCCTGCGGCGCTTCGCGTCCGGGCCGGCTCGCCATGGGCTGCTTGCTCCCGCAGGACCTGGCAAGCCCTCCTCCCCGTCATTGCGTTTCAGTCCGTGGGCGGTCCTGCGTTCGATGCGCGGGCGCACGGATTCGGTGCTCCGCGGCGCGGGAAGACGGGGCGCGCACCTGTAGCACTCAAACTCTCAAACTCGCGGATTCGTTGAGGAAACGCCTTCTGTTGGGCGTTTGACTCGTCGTCCGTGCTGGGTCTAGAGTCCCTCCACTCCGCTTGGTCTCTGCGCCGCCTGCCGCGGTGCGTACCCCCGGCGCCGGGCGGCTCCACGAGATGAAGAAGCCGACCTTCTTTGGGAAGTACCTGCTCCTCGAGCGCATCAACGTCGGCGGCATGGCGGAGGTGTTCATCGCGAAGGCCTTCGGTGTCGAGGGCTTCGAGCGCATCCTGGCCATCAAGAAGATCCTCCCGACGATGGCCGAGGATGAGGAGTTCATCACGATGTTCATCGACGAGGCGCGGATCAGCGTTCAGCTGAACCACGCCAACGTCGTGCACATCCACGAACTCGGGAAGCATGACGACACGTACTTCATCGCCATGGAGTACGTGGCGGGTCGGGACGTGCGGACCATCCTGGAGCGCTACCGTCGCCGCAAGGAGATCATGCCCACCGCTCAGGCGGTGTTCATCGTCTCCAAGATGTGTGAGGGCCTCGACTACGCGCACCGCAAGAAGGACGCGCGCGGTCAGGACCTCCACATCATCCACCGCGACGTGTCGCCGCAGAACATCCTCGTCTCCTACGAAGGCGAGGTGAAGATCATCGACTTTGGCATCGCCAAGGCCGCCAATCGCTCGCAGAAGACGCAAGCCGGCATCCTCAAGGGGAAGTTTGGCTACATGAGCCCGGAGCAGGTCCGGGGCATGCCCATCGATCGGCGCAGCGACATCTTCGCCGTCGGCGTGCTGCTGTACGAGATGCTCACGGGCGAGAAACTCTTCGTCGGCGAGTCCGACTTCTCCACGCTGGAGAAGGTGCGCAACGCGGACGTCCCCACGCCTCGCGAGTTCAATCCGAACATCTCGGCGGGGCTGGAGAAGGTGGTCATGAAGGCTCTCGCGCGAGAGCCTGAGGAGCGCTACCAGTGGGCGTCTGACCTGCAGGAGGACCTCATGCGGTTCCTCCTCGCGGGCGATGCCATCTACTCGTCGAAGCATCTGTCCGGGTACATGAAGGAGGCCTTCGCGGAGGACTTGCTTCGCGAGGCCGAGAAGATGGAGCGCTATGCCTCCGTCGAGCGTCCGGATCAGATTGAAACATCGGGCGTGACGGTCCCTCCGCCGTCGCCGCGCCCGTCTCGGGCCAGTCGCGCGGTCGCGGGGCCTGCTGCGGGCCGCTCGCCCACGGCGCCTGCCGCACCTGCTCCGGGGTATGTGCCCCCGCCCACGGCTGAAGAGCTGGCCGAGATGGATGGCGCGGCAGACAAGACGCAGATCGTCGACTCCACCAACGCCGCTTTCCTCTCACCTGAGACTCGGGTGGCCGAGAGCAGTGTGGTGGTGGATGACAGTGCCACGGGCCGCACCGAGAACCCGATGGCCAAGGTGAGCAGCACCAGCGCCGCCTATCCCAGCCCCTATTCAGGTCAGGAGTCCTCGCGCGCTCCCAAGAGCAAGAGCGGGCCCAAGGCTCAGGTGGTCATCGGCGACGAGGAGGGTGAGGGCTACGCCGGCGCCACGATGATTGGTCCGGCGCCGTCGGCGCCCCCTGCCCGAGGCCGGCCCGCTGCTCCCGAGCCGGAGGAGAGCACTGGGAACATGGTCGTTCCGTCCAACCTGCGCTCGAATGGCGCGCGTGGACGGGCCCGCCAGGAGGAGCCGCCCGAGGATGAGGTCGGCGACGGCTACGACGCGCCTCCGGAAGACGATGGGTACGGCCAGCAGGGGCCGGACGACTACGGTGACGAGGAGCGCGGCGCGGCCGAGCAGGACGAGGAGACCGCGGGCTCTCGGGCGCCGGGTGGGGCGAAGAAGCCCTCCAAGCCCGCGAAGAACCCTCCCGCGAAGCCTGTGAAGGCGAGCGCGCCTGCCAAGGCGAAGGCGTCCAGCGGGAAGGGGATCCCCAAGCCCGCCATCATCGGCGCTGCGGCGCTCGTGGCCTTGTTGCTGGTCGCGGGGCTCGCCGTCGTCATGCGGAAGCCCTCGACGGGCTCTGCGACGTTCGTCGTGACGCCGTCGGCTGGTGCCACCGTGAAGGTGGATGGGCGACCGGTGAAGATCAACGACGTCGTGGCGCTGAAGCCCGGTCGGCATCAGGTTGCGGCGATTGCTCCGGGGTATCAGCCCCTGGTTCAGCAGGTCGACGTGGTGGCTGGGCAGGAGGCCGCTGTCGTCAGCCTTCAGCTCGTCCCCTCGCAGCCTCCTGGGAACACGCCTCCACCGCCGCCCGAGCCGAAGCCCACTCCCGTGGCGGCTCAGGAGCCGTCTGGTGTGAAGCCGACCCCCGAGGTCAAGCCCACGGCCACGCCGGAGCCGGTCGAGAAGCCCGCGCCGGAGACCAAGCCGACGACCGTCGCCACCCCCGAGCCCACACCGCCGCCGAAGCCCGCGACCTTCACCGCTACGTTCGATGGCGATGATGGGGCGGAGATCTCCGTTGAGGGCAAGCCAGCGGGGAAGGCTCCGAGCGCTCGAATGCCTGGGCTGACAGTGGGCAAGTCCTACAAGTTCACGGCGCGCCTTGCGGGCTTCAAGCCGTACTCGGGCCGCTTCGAGTCGGATGGGAGCGATGAGCTCAAGGTGACCTTCGCGTTGGAGAAGGAGCCAGAGCGGGAGCCGCCACCTTCTCGGACGCCGAAGCCGGCGCCGCCGCCGCCCGTTGCCGCGGTGAAGGCTCCCCCCAAGGCCGCGGTGATGGGCAAGTTCGCTTGCAGCACCAAGCCCGCGGGCGCGCAGATCTGGGTGGACGGAAAGAACACCGGACGCGAGACCCCCGTGGCGTTGGGTAATCCGCTGATGCTGCCCGTGGGCAAGCGAAAGATTGTCTTCAAGCTCAACGGCAAGTCGACCAAGCCTCAGGTCGTTCCTATCTCTGAGGACGGGGTCGCCAAGCTGGTCAACGTGCCTATCGAATGAGCGTGCTGGCATCCGACACCCGCTCCGAATTGTTGAAAGGAGAGGGTGCTCGGGGCGTTATGACGCCCCCGCACGCGACGCTAAACGCTAAGGTGACGCGCCCATGACGACGACGCACATTCGGGGCAAGGCCGAGGCCGGCCCTGCTCAGCAGCCCTTTACCTATCCGCTCCGTAAGGAGTTCATCGAGCCCGACTGGCGCCGCATTCCTGGCTACAAGGACGTGACGGCCGCGGAGTGGGAAAGCGCTGTCTGGCAGCGCAAGCACACCGTCAAGAACCTGAAGGAGCTGAAGGCGACCCTGGGCGCCCTGCTTCCCGAGGACCTGGCGGAGAGCATCGAGCAGGACCAGAAGCAGCGCGCGACGATGTCGCTGCTCGTCCCCCCGCAGATGCTCAACACCATGAACCTGGAGGACCTCTGGAGCGATCCGGTCCGCAGGTACATGCTCCCCGCGCTGGCGGACCGTCGCACGGACTGGCCCAACCACCCGAAGGCCAGCCGCGACAGCCTCCACGAGCAGGACATGTGGGTCGTCGAGGGCCTCACGCATCGCTATCCCACCAAGGTGCTGGCGGAGATGCTGCCCACCTGTCCCCAATACTGCGGGCACTGCACGCGCATGGACCTGGTGGGCAATGACGTGCCCCAGGTGTCCAAGCACAAGTTCGCGGTGGGACAGAAGGAGCGCTACGAGCAGATGCTCGACTACCTGCGCCGCACGCCCACCGTGCGCGACGTGGTTGTCTCCGGCGGCGATATCGCCAACCTGCCCATCCAAGCCCTGGAGCCGTTCGTCAGCGCGCTGCTGGACATCCCGAACATCCGGGACATCCGTCTGGCCAGCAAGGGCCTGATGGCCATTCCGCAGCACTTCCTCCAGGATAGCGTCCTGCAGGGGCTGGACCGTCTGGCGAAGAAGGCCATCGAGCGGGGCGTGGACCTGGCGCTGCACACGCACGTCAATCACGCGCAGCAGCTCACGCCGCTCGTGGGCAAGGCCGTGCGCAAGCTGCACGAGATGGGCTTCCGAGACGTGCGCAACCAGGGCGTGTTGCTGCGCGGAGTGAACGACAGCTCGCAGGCCCTGCTGGACCTGTGCTTCACGCTGCTCGATCACGCGAAGATCCTGCCGTACTACTTCTACATGTGCGACATGATCCCCAACAGCGAGCACTGGCGGCTCTCGGTGGATCAGGCGCAGAAGCTCCAGCACGACATCATGGGCTACATGCCGGGCTTCGCCACGCCGCGCATCGTCTGTGACGTTCCCTTCGTGGGGAAGCGCTGGGTGCATCAGGTGGCCGAGTACGATCGCGAGCGCGGCATCTCGTACTGGACGAAGAACTACCGGACCAGCGTGGAGGCGAATGACGCCGACGCGCTCAGCCGGAAGTACGAGTACTTCGATCCGATCGACGTGCTGCCCGAGGCCGGTCAGGCGTGGTGGCGGGAGCAGCAGAAGGCGGCGTGATGATTTCCTCCGTGCTTCCGGTGACCGGTTCACCGGAGCCGCGTACCGCGCGTCCCTCGACGAGTGTTCAGGGGCGCGCGCGTCTGTTCCCCTCCGCGACCGATGCGGAGTGGAGCGATTGGCGCTGGCAGCAGCGCCACGCGGTGCGCAACTTGGAGCAGCTCGAGAAGTACATCGCGCTGACTCCCGATGAGCGTGCGGGCGTGCAGGAGACGTCCGAGCTGTTCCGCATTGGGATCAGCCCGTACTACCTGTCGCTCATTGATCCCGAGCATCCCTTCTGCCCGGTGCGCATGCAGTCCATCCCGGTGCGCGCCGAGGCACGGATCCGCCCGGGCGAGCTGACGGATCCGCTGGGCGAGGACAAGACGCGTCCGGAGGAGTGCATCGTCCACAAGTATCCGGACCGAGTGCTCTTCCTCGCCATCGACACGTGCTCGGTCTACTGCCGGCACTGCACGCGGCGGCGCATCACCAAGGGCGGTGAGGCGGAGCTGACCAAGGATCAGATTCGCCGGGGCATCGAGTACATCGAGCGTCACCCCGAGGTTCGTGACGTCCTCATCTCGGGAGGGGATCCGTTCCTTCTCAGTGAGGAGCGGCTGGAGTCCATCCTGGAGCCGCTGACTCGCATCCCGCATGTGGAGATGATCCGCATCGGGACGCGCGTGCCGGTGTGTCTGCCCATGCGTGTGACGGACTCGCTCGCGCGCATGCTGCGGCGCCATGCGCCCGTCTATGTCATCACTCACTTCAATCACCCGAAGGAAGTGACGGCCGAGGCTCGCGAGGCGTGTGAGCGATTGGTGGACCACGGTGTGCCGGTGGAGAACCAGGCCGTGCTGATGCGGCGGCTCAACTCGGACGCGCGCATCATCAAAGAGCTGTCGCACGTTCTGCTGCGCAGCCGGGTGCGGCCGTACTACCTGCACCAGATGGATGTGGCCGAGGGCTGCGAGCATCTGCGTACGCCCATCGCGAAGGGCGTGGAGATTCTCCAGCAGCTCCGCGGGTTCACGTCCGGGCTCGCGGTGCCACACCTCGCGGTGGATCTGCCCGGGGGCGGCGGCAAGGTGACGCTTCAGCCGGATTACGTCATCGAGCGCAGCGAGCACGAGACGGTCTTCCGCAACTTCAAGGGTCAGCGCTACGCCTACCCCGAGCCGGAAGAGACTGACTGCTCCTGCCCCTATGACGACGTGTGGCGAGCGCGCGACGCTCGGTGACAGGACTCCCGGGGGAGAAGGCCCGGGAGTTTCGAGGTTCAGCACTCACGCCTGAGTTGCTTGGCGCTGTCCTGGGCCAGACCTGTGATGCGGAGACTCTCGGAGGGAAGCGTCGAGGGGCTGCTTGCTCAGTGCGAGCGCTTGCCGTGCTTGGCGCTGCCTGACTTCTTCGCGCTGCCGCCCTTCTTGGAGGACCTCGAGACGGCCTTCGTGGGAAGGGGCTCGGCGTCCTCGGGGGCGGCGGCTACCTCTTCACCTGCGGCGGGGAGGGCTTCGCCCGGCAGGCCCACTTCGACGATGGGAGGGGCGTCCGCAGTGGCCTCCAGCTCCACAGGATCCGCGTCGCTGAAGCCCTTCTGGATGGGGATCTCGCCGTTGGCCGGGCCCTCGGGGGGCTTCTTCGCGGCCTCTTGGGCGGCGGCGACCTTGGCGGCCTCGTCCTGGCGCTTCTGCGCGGCGTCCGCCTGCGCGCTGTCCTCCCGGCCCATCCGCGCCGTGTAGCGCGCGTACTCCTTCGCGGAGACGCCGTGCTTGGCCAACACCTGCGAGGAAGCCTCCGACTGCTGGCGGATGACCTCCTTGCGCTCGGCGCTGCTCAGCTCGGATGGCTTCCGGTTGCCGTTGGCCGCGTCCACCTTGGCCTGGGCCTTGCTCTCGTCTCGGCGAATCTCCGCGACCTTCTCGGGCGTCAGGGCGCTGTCCTCCGCGCGGGAGGAGGCTGGCAACGCGAGGCACGCTGCGGCCAGGGCGAGAGAGAGACGGGGGGACATGGGGGCTCCTCGATGCGAACCGGGAAGACGCGGCATCTAAGCATGCCCCCGAGACGGGCGCACCACGCGATGCGTCCCTTGCTCGAGATGGGCCCGCGTCTTAGCCGTTCTGGCAGCGCGCGCACTCGTCGTTGGCGTTGGCGCACTGCTCGCGGGCTTGGGCGCAGCGGGGCGGGAGATCATCGCGGTCGGCGTTGCGCTCCGCGAGCGCGCAGAGGTGTTCCGCCGCGGCGCAAGTCTCTGGCGCGAGGGCGCAGCGGTCCCCGCAGGACAGGTCGTCCTCGTGGGCTCGCGATTCCAACTCCTCGAGACGGGACGAGGCCGCGTCGAGGGCCGCGTCGTCATCTCCAGCCACACGGGTGTCGACATGCTTCGCGCAGCCAGCCACGGCGAGGCCGACCGCGAGTGCCAGCAGGGAGGTCCGGAGCGTCCGCATGGCATTCCCCATAGGCACGGCTCGACAGGGCGTCCAGCCTCAACGCCGCTCGGGTGAGGACATGTGACGTTCGGGCCGCGGAGTGGGCTCCGGGGGGCGCGTCCAATACAGCCACGCGGTGACTGCCAGGAGGGCCAAGACCGCCAGCCTTCGGAGCCAGTCCTCGCGGCGTCGCTTGGGGGATTCGGCGTCCGCTCGGGCGGCGTCGGCCAGCGCGGCCTCGACCTCGGGGCCGGTGGCGTTCAGCCGACGACAAGCGTCCGCCACAGGCACCAGCGCGACGGGCAGCGGCGCCGAGTCTCGCTCCAAGGCCGTGTCCAGCATGCGCGCCCAGGCGGTCTCCTCATCCGCGCTCTCGGGGGGCCTGGCTGGCGCTCCGAGTCGTCGGCTCAGCGCGACTCCGGAGCGCAGGAGCAGCACCTGGAAGGACTCGATGGGGATGCCGTACCAGGTGGCGCACTCGGGGGAGGGGCGGCGCTCGACCAGTCGGCGGACCAGGACGGCGGCGGCGCGAGGCTCCAGGGCGCGCAGGCCGGTGGCGAGGGCGGCAGGGGCGAGGCGGGCCACGTCGGGGACAGAGGTGCTCACGGTGGGAGTCATAGGGCATCCCGCGGCCGTTTTCTTGAGGCGGCGACTTGCCCTCCTACACTCCCGAGCATGTTGCGACCTGTCGCACTGGCACTCCTGTTGCTCTCACCTCTGCCCGCGCTCGCCGTGGAGACCATGCGCATTGCCATGGAGGATGCCGATGGCGAGGTGCGCGTGAGCGGTCGAGGCCTCGCCATGGGGAGTGACGCGGAGGATGCCCAGTTCGTCCCGCTGTCGGGCGGACAGGCCTTGGTTCGCCGGCGTGGCGGGAGGCTGGAGGTCAACGGCGCGCCCGTCATGGGAGACGCCGTGCGCTTCCGCGCGGGTGCCGATGCCATTGATGCAGGTGTCCCGGGGGATCAGCCGCTGCGCGCAGGGGGCTCGCAGGTGCGCGGTGACGTGGTGGTTCGCACGTTCAAGGACGGGCTCCAGCTCATCAATGTCATCTCGTTGGAGGACTACCTGGCCGCGGTCCTGGGCAGCGAGATGCCCGTGTCCTTCCCGCTGGAGGCGCTCAAGGCCCAGGCGGTCGCCGCGCGCACGTACGCGCTCCAGAAGAAGCTGGAGGCCTACAGCAACGCCTTCCACCTGGGCAGCAGCGTGCTCCATCAGGTGTATGGCGGCGTCAATCGCGAGGACCCCAAGACGCGCGCCGCCGTGGAGGCCACTCGGGGCGAGGTGCTCACGTTCGAGCTGGCGCCCATCGAGGCCTACTTCCACGCCTCGTGCGGGGGGCGCACCGAGTCGGGGCTCGCCGCCCTCCAGCGCGACCTCCCGTACCTGCGGCCCGTCGACTGCCCATGTGGCCGGCTGCCGGCGAGCAAGTGGACCGCCACGATGTCCGACGGCGAGCTGCGCTCCGCCCTGCGCGCCTCTCCCGAGGGGCTGAAGGTGACGGGGCGCACGGACACGCACCGGGTGACG
Organism: Myxococcaceae bacterium JPH2; assembly: GCA_016458225.1. Classification (NCBI taxonomy): domain Bacteria; kingdom Pseudomonadati; phylum Myxococcota; class Myxococcia; order Myxococcales; family Myxococcaceae; species Myxococcaceae bacterium JPH2. Next base: position 8,590 of record JAEMGR010000017.1, read on the forward strand.
CGGGTGACGCTCGGGGATGGCTCGGTGGTGGACGGGGTGCAGCTGCGGCGCAAGCTGGGCTACACGCGGCTCAAGAGCCTGGACTTCGACGTCGAGCGCACTGCGCACGGCTACACGTTCTCCGGCCGGGGATACGGCCACGGCGCGGGGCTGTGCCAGTGGGGCGCCAAGGCCCTCGCGGACCAGGGCCGCGACTACCGGGCCATCCTCTCGCACTACTACCCAGGGGCTGAGCTCCAGCACCTGTACTGACCGAGCCTCACCGCGAGATTCCGTGACGGCGCGCGGGCTGCTACAAGCGCTGCCCCCGTGTCGTCACGCCTGTCTGACTACGATTTCGAGCTGCCCGAGGCGCAGATTGCCCAGGCGCCCCTGGCCACCCGCGATGCCTCGCGGTTGATGGTCGTCCGCCGCTCCACCGGCGAGCGAGCCCACCACCAGTTCACGGAGCTGCCGGACCTGCTGCGTCCGGATGACCTGCTCGTGGTGAACAACGCGCGTGTCATCCCCGCGCGGCTGATTGGCCAGAAGGTTGGGACCGGCGGTCGGGTGGAGCTGTTGGTGGTGCGGCCCTCGGCGCCGACGCTGACCTCCGCCGCGCTCGGCGAGGCGCCCGAGGCGCTCGATTGGGTGTGCCTGGGGCAGGCCTCCAAGGGACTCAAGCCCGGCCAGTCCGTGGCGTTCGCCGGTGGGCTGACAGCGGAGGTGCGCGAGGCGCTCGGGGGCGGCGAGTATCAGGTGCGCTTCCACGCGGCGCCGGGCACCTCCCTGGCCACGCTGCTGGATGCGGCCGGGCGATTGCCGTTGCCGCCCTACATCACCCGCGAGCCCGACGCCGCGGACGCCGAGCGCTACCAGACGGTCTATGCGCGCGCGTCTGGAGCGGTCGCCGCGCCCACGGCGGGATTGCACTTTACGGAGGCGCTCTTCGCGACGCTCGCGGCGCGAGGCGTCAAGCGGGTGGAGGTGACGCTGGACGTGGGCCCGGGGACGTTCCTCCCGGTGCGCGACGAGGCGTTGGATCTGCACCGCATGCACCCGGAGCGCTTCACCGTGCCGCAGGCCACCGCCGACGCGGTGAACGAGGCGCGGGCGCAGGGGCGGCGCGTGGTGGCCGTGGGGACCACGGTGGTGCGCACGCTCGAGTCCGCCACGGACGCGCAGACGGGGCGGGTGCGCGAAGGGCCCGGGGAGACGACGATGTTCATCCGGCCGGGCTACGACTTCCGGCAGGTGGACGTGCTCCTCACGAACTTCCACCTCCCTCGGTCCACGTTGGTGATGCTGGTGAGCGCGCTGCTCGGCCGTGAGCGCACGCTGGAGGCGTACCGGGACGCGGTGCGCTCGGGGTACCGGTTCTTCAGTTACGGCGATGCCATGCTGGTGACGGAGTGAGCGCGATGGGCGACGCGGTGCGAAAAGAGAAGGGTGACACGCGGGTGGCGCCGGGGCGGGTGGGCTTCGAGCTGCTCCACGAGGACGCGGGCACGAAGGCGCGCCGAGGCCGGGTCCTCACCCCGCACGGCCCCATCGAGACGCCCATCTTCATGCCGGTGGGCACCGTGGGCAGCGTCAAGGGCGTGGGGCCGGATGACCTGCTCGCGCTGGATGCGCAGATCATCCTCGGCAACACGTACCACCTGATGCTGCGCCCCGGAGAGCCGCTCATCGGGGAGATGGGGGGCCTGCACCGCTTCATCTCGTGGGAGCGGCCCATGCTGACCGACAGCGGCGGCTTCCAGGTGTTCAGCCTGTCCGAGAAGCGGAAGATCACCGAGGAGGGGGCCTTCTTCCAGTCGCACCTGGACGGGGCCCGGCACTCGCTCACGCCCGAGCGCTCCATCGACATCCAGGAGACGCTCGGCGCCGACATCATCATGGCCTTCGACGAGTGCCCGCCCTCCACCGAGGACCGCTCCTACCTGGAGAAGTCCCTGGCGCGCACGACGCGGTGGCTGCACCGGTGCGTGAAGGCCTGGAGCCGCGAGCGCTCGTCGCTGTTCGGCATCGTCCAGGGTGGCCTCCACGAGGACCTGCGCAAGCGCCACGCCGAGGAGGTGTGCGCGGTGGACCTGCCCGGGTACGCGCTGGGGGGCTACTCCGTGGGCGAGGCTCCCGAGGCGATGCACGCCGGGGTGGCGTACTCCGCGCCCCTCTTGCCGAGGGACCGGCCGCGCTACCTGATGGGGGTGGGGACGCCGGTGGACCTGGTGACGTGCGTCGAACACGGCGTGGACATGTTCGACTGCGTGCTGCCCACCCGTTGCGCGCGCAACGGGCTGCTCTTCACCTCGGAGGGCAAGCTCGTCATCCGCAATGCGGCATACGCGAAGGATCAGCGCCCGGTGGACCCGGCCTGCTCCTGCTACACCTGCAGGACGTTCAGCCGCGCCTACCTGCGCCACCTGTTCGCGGCGGGGGAAATCCTCGCCATGCGGCTCAACACCCTGCACAACCTGCACTACTTCCTCACGCTCATGGCGGATGTGCGCAAGGCCATCGCGGAGGACCGCTACGCCACGTTCGCCCGGGAGTTCCGGGCCAAGGCCCACGCCCAGGAGGCCGAGCGGACCCGTGGCCGGTAGACAACCGGTTGGATTGCCAGGGTTCCGGCGTTCACTTGCTCGCGTGGGACGCCCTTGCTAAGAGGCCCCCCTTTCGGATGAATTTTCGCCCCCCCGATTCCAGGGGGGAACGTTCCGGGTCCTTCCTCAACGAACGAGGCAGTGCGTGGCAGAGAGCTTTCTGATTCTGGCGCAGGCAGGTGGCGGGGGCCCGTTGCCCACCGTGGGATTCCTGATCTTCCTGGTGGCGATCATGTACTTCGTCATGATCCGGCCCCAGCAGAAGCAGCTCAAGGAGCACCGCAACCTCCTGGCGGGCCTGAAGAAGGGCGACGAGGTCGTCACCGCCGGCGGTCTGCTCGGGAAGATCCACCAGGTGGACGAGCGCACCGTGACGATCGAGATCGCCAACGGCGTGCGTGTCCGCATGCTCAAGACGTCCATCACCGCTCGGGGCGGGGTGGCGGAGGGCGCGCCGGCCAGCGCCGACGAGAAGAAGAAGGAGGAGAAGTAATGGACCGCGGCTGGTGGTGGAAGTTCAGTTTCATTGTCGCGGTGACGCTGGGGACCATCTGGTTCCTGGTTCCCACCTACTACTCGTTGGTCGTGCTCGATCGCTCCGAGCGCAACAACATCGCCGTGCTGGAGCAGCGGCTGCCCAAGTGGGCGCCCCCCGCGAAGTACCGCCTGAACCTCGGGCTGGACCTTCAGGGTGGCATCCACATGGTGATGCGGGTGGACACCAAGACGGCCCTGCAGAAGCGCACCGAGCGCCGCGGGCAGCAGATCGCCAACTTCGTCAACGACAAGAAGCTGGCGACGGTGACGGCGGACACGGATCCGGAGCGGCTCCAGCTGACGCTGACCGTCAGCCCCGAGAGCGCGATGGACGCCGTGGAGAAGGACGTCCTCAGCACCTTCGGTGACTTCAGCAAGGTCGGCCGCAATGGCGACAAGCTGGTGCTGGCGCCGGACGAGGGCCAGATGACGCGCTTCCGCGAGGAGGCCGTGGATCAGGCGATGCTCGTCATCCGCCGCCGCATCGACAAGTGGGGCGTGGCCGAGGTCGACGTGCGCAAGCTGGGCACGGACTCCATCCAGATCTCCCTGCCGGGCCGCAGCAACCCGGAGCAGGCCAAGGAGTTGGTGGGTACCACCGCGCAGCTCGAGTTCCGGATGGTGGATGACACCAATCCCCAGTTCTTCGCGGAGATGGTGAAGCAGCACCCGCCCTCTCCCGAGAGCAAGGTGACGCTGACGGACACCGAGGGCTTCCCGCAGCTGTCTTCGCCCAGCCGCGAGGCGCTGCTGGAGTACGCGAAGGGCAAGGTCCCGGACAACCGCCAGGTGCTGACCGAGTGCGTGGCCAACCCGGTGAAGAAGAACGACTGTCTGTCGTACCGCAGCTACCTGGTGGAGAAGGAGTCGCCGCTGACGGGTGAGAGCCTGTCGGGCGCGGATGCCTCCATCGGGCAGATGAACGAGCCCGAGGTGAACCTCGCGTTCGACGCCGCGGGCGCGCGCGAGTTCGAGAAGCTCACCGAGGCGGGCGTGGGCCGTCGCATGGCCATCGTGCTGGATGACAACGTGCACTCGGCGCCGCGCATCAACGAGAAGATTGGCGGCGGTCGGGCGCGCATCACCATGGGCCGCGCGGGCGCTCGCAGCTTCGATGAATGGCTGGGCGAGGCGCAGACGCTGGCGCTGGTGCTCAAGGCGGGCGCGCTGCCGGCCCCGGTGACGGTGGGCGAGATTCGTCAGGTGGGCGCGACGCTGGGTGACGAGCTCATCAAGAAGGGCAGCCTCGCGGCGGCGGTCGGTCTGGCGCTGGTGGTGGTCTTCATGGCCATCTACTACCGGAAGACGGGCCTCATCGCGGACGTGGCTCTGCTCCTCAACGGCCTGCTCATCCTCGCAGGTCTGGCGTTCTTCAACGCCACGCTGACGCTGCCGGGCATCGCGGGCTTCGTGCTGACGCTGGGCATCGCGGTGGATGCCAACGTGCTCATCAACGAGCGCATCCGCGAGGAGCTCAGCCACGGCAAGAGCGCGCGGGCGGCGGTGGACCAGGGCTACGATCGAGCCTTCTGGACCATCTTCGACGCGCACGTCACCACGCTCATCGCTGGCTTCATCCTGTTCTTCACGGGAACGGGGCCGGTGCGAGGCTTCGCCACCACGCTCATCGTGGGACTGCTGGCGTCCCTGTTCACGTCCATCGTGGTGACCCGCGTCATCACGACCTACTTCGTCCACGGCCGTAACGCGCAGACGGTGTCGGTCTAAGCCGGCGCCGCGCACGGGAAACCGCCATGCAGATCATCAAGCACAAGACGAACATCGACTTCATCGGCAAGCGCAAGCCTGCCATCTTCATCTCCACCCTGGTGAACCTGGCCATCATCGTGGGCATCGCCACGGTGGGGTTCAACTTCGGCGTGGACTTCGCCGGCGGCACGGTGGTGGAGCTGAAGTTCAACCACCCGACCACCGCCGCGGACGTCCGCGAGCGCGCCCAGAAGGGCGGCCTGCACGACGTGAGCGTGCAGGGCATCGGTTCCTCGGAAGAGAACGCGTTCCTGCTCCGCATGGGCGGCGTGACGCAGCTCACCGAGGAGGGCGCGGAGAAGGCCAAGCAGGCCATCCAGGGGCTGGGGCAGGTCCGCAACGTGTACGCGGACATGGCCAACGGCATCATCAACTTCCGCTCGGCGACCCCGCTGGCCGCCGCGGCCGTGAAGCAGGCCGTGGAGAGCACGGGCACGGGCGTGCAGGAAGTGCGTGACCTGGGCGCCTCGCAGGCGGGCAACGGCTTTGACTACCAGGTCGTCGCGAGCGGCATGGCGGACAAGGTGTTCGCCGCGCTGGGCGCCGGGCTGGACAAGCCGGACTTCGAGCAGCGCCGCGTGGACTACGTGGGTCCGCAGGTTGGCAAGCAGCTGCGCAACCGCGGTGTGATGGCGCTGCTGTACTCGATGTTCGCCATCCTCATCTACGTGGCGTTCCGGTTCGACTTCAAGTTCGGCCCGGGCGCGCTGCTCGCCATGGTGCACGACGTCATCATGGTCGCCGGCTACTACTTGGTGAGCCAGCGCGAGTTCAACCTGACGTCCATCGCCGCGCTGCTGACCATCGTCGGCTACTCGGTGAACGACACCATCGTCATCTACGACCGCATCCGCGAGGACATGGCCAAGTACAAGGGCAAGCCCCTGGCCGAGGTCATCAACATCGCGGTGAACGACACGCTGGCCCGCACCATCCTCACCTCGGGCGTGACGGCGCTGTCGCTCATCGGTCTGCTCATCTTCGGCGTGGGCGAGATCTGGGACTTCGCCATGGCGATGCTCGTCGGCATCGTCGTGGGCACGTACTCGTCCGTGTACATCGCGAGCCCGCTGACGCTGTGGCTGGATGAGCGCGCGGCCGCCCGCGAGGCCCGTCACCACGACGGCGCCAAGCACCAGCCCAAGGTCGCCTGAGTCGTCCGCGCGACACTCGCGCGGCGCAACGTGAGGGCCCTCCTCCCGAGGAATCGGGGGCGAGGGCCCTTCGTTTTTTCCCTCGGGCGCGATGCGTTTCTCGGCCTCGCGCAGAGGCTGCCGAGCGCGCGAGGGGGTGGCTGAACGCCTGAGCAGGAAGGAAATGTCGTGGTAAAGGTTGGACTCCCTTCGTCAGACGTCTGAGGTACTGTCCGCCGTCATGCGGTGGCTGATTCCAGACGTGGTGGAGCAGGAGGTGGGCGCGCTGGCCGGAGAGCTGTCGCTGCACCCACTGGCGGCGAAGGTGCTGTTGCACCGGGGGTACCGGACGCCTGAGGCGGCTGCCGCCTTCCTCTCTGACCGACTGGCGGACCTGCCGGACCCGTTCCGGATGAAGGGCATGACGGGCGCGGTGGAGCGCCTGACGCGCGCCCTGCGGCAGCGCGAGAAGGTCACCCTCTACGGTGACTACGACGTGGATGGGGTCAGCTCCACGTCGCTGCTCTACCTGTTCCTCAAGGAGCTGGGCCTCACGGCCGCGACGTACATCCCCCACCGGCTGGATGAGGGCTATGGCCTCAACCTGGGCGCGGTGGAGCGCATCGCCGCGGATGGGACACGGGTGCTGGTGACGCTCGACTGCGGCATCACCTCCGTGGCGGAGATCTCCCGCGCGAAGGAGCTGGGGCTGGACGTGGTGGTGGTGGATCACCACACGGTGCCGCCCACGCTGCCTCCCGCGGTGGCGGTGCTCAACCCGCACCAGCCCGGCTGCGAGTACCCCACGAAGGTGCTGTGCGCGGCGGGCGTGGCCTTCAACCTCTGCATGGGCCTGCGCAAGCGCCTGCGCGAGGATGGCTTCTTCGCCACGCGCAAGGAGCCCAACCTCAAGTCGATGATGGACCTGGTGGCGCTGGCCACCGTGGCGGACGTGGTGCCCCTGACAGGCGCCAACCGCATCCTCGTGGCGCATGGCCTCCAGGAGCTGTCCCAGGGGCGTCGTCCGGGCATCCGCGCGCTGAAGGAAGTGGCGGGCATGGACCCGGACGCCACCGTCACGGCGGGGCAGGTGGGCTTCCGCCTGGGGCCTCGCATCAACGCCGCGGGCCGCTTGCATGACGCGTCCCTGGGCCAGCAGCTCCTGTGCTCCGAGTCGCTGGAGTCCGCGCGCGCGCTGGCGGGCGTGTTGGACCGGGCGAACGCGGAGCGGCAGGGCATCGAGAGCGGCATCCTCACCCAGGCGCTGGCGCAGGCCGAGTCGCTGGGCGACGTGCGCGGCTTCGTGCTCTACGACGAGGGCTGGCACCCGGGCGTCATCGGCATCGTCGCCTCGCGCGTGGTGGAGCGCTTCTACCGGCCCACGGTGATGGTGGGCGTGAAGGACGGCATCGGGAAGGGCTCGGCGCGCAGCATCGAGGCGTTCCACCTGTTCGACGCGCTCAACGGCTGTGCCGACCTCTTCCTGCGCTTTGGTGGCCACAAGCACGCCGCGGGCCTCACCATCGAGGCGGACCGCCTGCCGGCCTTCCGTGAGGCCTTCGAGCGCATCGCCGCTCAGCGCCTCTCGCCCGAGGACCTCATCCCGCGCTGCAAGGTGGATGCGGTGGTTCGACCTGGAGACCTGGACGCCACGGCGGTGGAGTCGCTGCAGCGGCTCGGGCCGTTTGGTCAGGGCAATCCGGAGCCGGTGCTCGTGCTGCGGCACCAGGTGGCCCGTCCGCGCGTGTTGCCGGCGAAGTCGGGTGGTGGGGCGGGGCACCTCAAGCTCGCGCTGCTGGACGCGCCCGAGGTGGACGCCATTGGCTTCGGCATGGCGGACCGCGTGTCGCTGGTGGAGGGGCCGGTGGATCTCGCCTTCCAGGCCGGCTTCGACACGTTCCGCGGGCAGAGACGGTTGTCCCTGCGGCTCAAGGACGTGCGCCAGGCGGCGTGACGGCTACGCGAGTCCCCAGCGCACCCGACCTGGGGTCATCAGCGCGCCGGCCCGTGCCAGTTCGTTGAGGCGGAAGCGCTCGGCTTGATGCTCGAAGGCCCGGCGACAGCGCTCCGAGCAGAAGAAGTACCGACGCTTCTTGTACTCGGCGGAGGGCTGCTCCTCCGTCTCGTCGAGCTGCTTGCCACACACGGGATCCCAATACTTCCCCTGGCCCTGCACGCCTTTCATGGCTCGCCTCCCACCTGGAGGGCCCGCGCCCTCCACACCCACGCCCCATCGTGATGAGAAGCAGGGGGTGTGCCAGGGCTCAACTCCCTGGAACGCCAGGGAGCGAGGAGGCGAGAAGGGAAGCGGCAGGCAAAAACTACCGGCCGCTTCCCTCGGGTGGAGCGTCAGAAGCCGACGCCCGCGCTGGCGCCCAGGTAGAAGTCATTGAGGTAGCCGCGACGCAGCCCCATGGCCTCCAGGCGGAAGGTGAGGTGGAGGTTCCCCTCACGGTTGAGGCTGGGGCGTCCGCGCAGACCCACGCCGTACTGCACCACGGGCTTGAGGCCGTTCACCTTCGTCTCGGCGTCGCCCACGGTGATGGAGGTGTTCTGGTAGGCGAGGCCGGCGCCGGCCTGGGCATAGAAGCCGAAGCTCGACTGGCCCAGGCGCAGCAGGTACGCGGGCGCCACCGTGAGGTAGTGGATGCGCGTGTCGCCGCGGATGAGCGTGGTGCCGTCGCTGAGGCTGCCGTAGAGCCAGCGCAGGTCCGCGAAGAGGGCCTCGTGCAGCGTCTCGTTGTCGATGAGGCGACCGAACTCCCAGGTGACGCGCAGGCCCGCCGCGAGGCGCTTGTCGGAGCCGTTGCCGCGAGCGCTGTCGAGCAAGAGCAGGCCGCCCATCAGCTCGGCGGCGATGCCGAGGTTGGGGTCGTCCAGGCGGGACATCTTCTCGAAGCCTTCCTTGTCGTCGCCGTGCTCGGCGGCGTTGCGGAAGTCATCGGTCTGGTCGACGGTGCGGCGGCGCTGGGCGTACGGGTCCTCCGCGTCGTTGGTCGTGCGCGCGGGCTCGTCGTCCGGGTAGTCGTAGGGGGCGTCATCCTGCTGGGCCAGGGCGGGCGTGGCGAGGAGGAGGGCGCCGGCGAGGAAGGTCTGGAACCAGGTCTTCACGAGGGCGGTCCTCACTGTTTGATGGGCATGCACTTGTTGCCACCAGCGGCGCTGGGAGGGCAGAGGTTGGTCCCCGTGAGCCGGTCGGACGCGATCTGCAGGTGGTCCATGAGCTGATTGCACACGGCCTTCTTCAGGTCCGTGTCCGTCAGGTGCGAGATGATGGGCTTCACGGCCTCGGCCAGCGTGAAGCTGTTCTGGTCGTTCTGGTACTTCTTCATCACTTGGTAGAGACCGGGCGTGACGGTGCTGTCGTCGTTGTACGCGGCCGCGACGGCGCGCATCAGCACCTTCTGTTGATTGGTGGACTGTCCAGCCTGATAGAGCGCGGTGGCCAGGATGGTGCCCAGCCGGTACTCGTAGCCGTTGCCGGACCACGTGGAGAGGTCCATCGAGTACAGGTTGTTGAGGAGCGTGGCATCCAGGCAGCGGTCGGCGCGCGCCAGGTCGCGGCGCTCCACTTCATCCGTGAACGGGCCCTCGAACGAGGTGGCCATGAAGCGGGTGTCGCAGCCGCTCTCCGTGAGGCAGGTGGAGCCGTAGGCGTGGTAGTCCGCCAGGCCCTCGTCCAGCGCCTTCACGATGTTGGCCCCGGGGCTCGGGCTGTCGCTGGCCCAGACGCTGAAGACCTCCGGGAGGCGCTGACCGCCATAGGCCAGGCGGTTGAAGACGTGGTGCGAGTACTCGTGCGCCATGATGCCCGCGTTGAGGGGCAGGGGCGCGCGCTGGATCTGATCGAACGGCAGCACCAGGAAGGCGCGCAGCGGCGAGTAGAAGATGGCGTTGTCCTTGCCCGGCTCCTTGCTCACCTGCGTCTGGATGAAGTCCGGGAAGTAGTGGACCGTGGGGGCCGGACCGAAGTCGGCGACCTTCACGTTGGCCACGGTGCGGAAGTACTCGTTGGCCTTCTCCAGGTTGTAATACGACGTCACCATGTTCCAGGTGTGGAAGTCCGCGGGCCACAGGACGCCGCCCTGGTTGATGTAGCTGGCGGACACGTCGTGCCCCGACTCCTTGATCAGGATGTCCGGCAGCGTCGCCTCCGTGGCCGTGGCGAGCTCGGGGTCGTTCGGGTCGATGACGATGCGCGCGCCACCCTGGAAGTCGGCGATGGTGCCCTTCAGGCCGACGATGTCCTCGATGGTGGTGAGTTCGACTTCCTTGGGTGCGTACTGGCCATTGCTGGAGCGCACGAGGGCGCGGACCTTGACCGGCGCCGGTTCATTGGGCGCGCAGCCGACGGCCAGCCCCAGCACGGCGGCGGCGGCGGTGACTGTTCGGAGCATGGCGTCGTTTTACTCCGGACGGACCGGAACGTGTATTCCCCTGGGAGTGAAGGGACGCGGACTCGGGCGGGCTCGGATTCCTTGACGCGCTGTTTCCTCTATCCGCTATGGTGCTCCGCCTTCTTTCTTCCCCCCGAAAACCAAGCAGGCGGGTGTCATGGCGGTCCCGTTCATTTCCGAGGTCAAGCGTACCCACACTTGCGGCCAGCTCACGGCCGCCAATGTCGGCGAAGAGGTCGTCCTCTTCGGCTGGGTGCACAACCGCCGCGATCACGGCGGCGCGGTCTTCATCGACCTGCGAGACCGGGACGGGCTCACCCAGGTCGTCTTCGAGCCGGACCACGCCGAGGCCCATGAGACGGCCGGGCACCTGCGCCTCGAGTACTGCATCGGCATCAAGGGCAAGGTCGTCTCGCGCGGCCGCAACGTGAACCCGAACATGAAGACCGGGGAGATCGAGATCAAGGCGAGCGATCTCACCATCTTCAATCGCTCGGAGCCCACGCCCTTCCTCATCGAGGACAAGGTCGACACGTCCGAGGAGAAGCGGCTGGCGTACCGCTACCTGGACCTGCGCCGCGGGCCGCTGCAGCGCACGCTGATGACGCGCTCGAAGATGAACTCGCTGACCCGCTCGTACATGGTGGGCAACGGCTTCATGGAGCTGGAGACGCCGTTCATGGGCAAGTACACGCCCGGTGGCGCTCGCAACTTCCTGGTCCCCAGCCGCATCAACCCGGGGAAGTTCTACGCGCTGGCGGAGAGCCCGCAGCTCTACAAGCAGCTCTTCATGGTCGCGGGGTTCGACCGGTACTTCCAGATCGTCAAGTGCTTCCGTGACGAGGACCTGCGGGTGGACCGGCAGCCCGAGTTCACCCAGGTCGACGTGGAGATGAGCTTCGTCACGCAGGACGACATCTTCACCATCATCGAGGGCCTGCTGAAGAAGCTGTGGGGCGAGGTGCTGGGCATCGACATCCCCACGCCCTTCATGCGCATGGACTTCTACGAGTCCATGGCGAAGTACGGCAACGACAAGCCGGACCTGCGCTTCGGGCTGGAGCACGTCGTCCTCACGGACCTCATCCGCGAGCACGGCGAGGCGGGCGGCGTGCCGATGATGTGGGAGGCGGTGCAGCAGAAGGGCATCGTCAAGGCGATGGTCGTCCCGGCGGAGAAGGCGCTCAGCCGCGCGGAGAGCGACAAGCTGGAGGACTTCGTCAAGCAGGCGGGCGCCAAGGGGCTGGCGCGCGCGAAGGTGAGCGAGACGGGCGAGTGGACGCAGTCGCCGCTGAAGACCATCAGCCCCGCGCTGCGGCAGGCCATCAACGCCGCGTGCAACGCGAAGACGGGCGACCTCATCCTGTTCCAGTTCGGCCGCGAGTCGCTGGTGCACACGGTGATGGCGAACCTGCGCGTGCACGTGGCCAAGAAGCTGGGCCTCATCCCCGAGTACGGCAGCGGCGGGCAGTGGAAGTTTCTCTGGGTCGTCAACCCGCCCCTGTTCGAGTACGACGAGGAGACGCACACCTGGGCGGCCGCGCACCACGCCTTCACGCGCCCGCATGACGAGGACGTGCCGTACCTGCTCACGGATCCGGGCCGGGTGAAGTGCCACCGCTACGACGTCGTCCTCAACGGCTTCGAGATTGGCGGCGGCTCCATCCGCCTGCATGACCCGAAGGTCCAGGCCGAGGTGTTCAAGGCGCTGGGCATCCAGGACGAGGAGGCGCGCGCGAAGTTCGGCTTCCTCCTGGACGCGCTGAAGTTCGGCGCGCCGCCGCACGGTGGCATCGCGCTGGGCATGGACCGCCTCGCCATGCTGCTCACGGGCGCCGAGTCGCTGCGCGACGTGATTCCGTTCCCCAAGTCGAAGACGGGCACGGACCTGATGACGGGCGCGCCGGGCGACGTGGACGAGAAGCAGCTGCGCGAGATCCACGTGCGCACCGTGCCGCCGCCGCAGAAGTAGGCCACGCGCGCGGTCGCTTGAGAGGGAGGGGGCGCTGCCTTACGGTGGTGGCCCCTCTTTCGTTTCCGCGGTGCCGCCGCCATGGACCTCACGCTCTGGGCCGCCTTCACTCTCACTCAGTTCCTGTTCGCCATCACCCCGGGCCCCGCCGTGCTGCTGGTGGTGACGCAGGCGATGTCCCGGGGCTTCCGGGCAGGCATGGGCTCGGCGCTAGGCGTGCAAGCGGGGAACGCGGTGTACTTCCTCATCTCCGTGGCGGGGTTGGGCGCCGCGCTCGCGGCCTCGCAGATGGCCTTCAATGTCATCCGCTACGCGGGCGCCGCGTACCTCGTGTACTTGGGCGTGCGCACGTTCCTGTCCGCGGGCGAGAGCGCCACGCGCGAGCTGAAGCCGCCGCCGCTGTGGCGCAGCCCGTTCGCGCAGGGCTTCACGAAGCAGCTCGCCAATCCCAAGTCGATTCTGTTCTTCGGCTCACTGTTGCCGCAGTTCATCCACCCGGGGCCTCACGCGGGTTGGCAGTTCGCCGTGTACGGCATCACGTGCATCGTGGTGGAGGTCCCCGTGCTCGCCGTCTACGCGCGGCTGGGCGTGGCGGGTCAGCGACTGTCGAGTTCGGCGCGCGCCCTCGTCTGGCGTGAGCGGCTGTCGGGCGCGGCGCTCGTCTCCATTGGCGCGGTGCTCGCCACCATGCGCGGCGCGGCCCAGAAGTAGCGGCGACCTGGCGAGCCCCTGACTGCTCGGAGGGCTGTCCTAGGGGGCATGTAATCCCTACGGGCTTTCGGCCCCACCTTGGCGCCATGCGCGCCAAGTGGCTGTCTTGACTGGGGCTGGCAGGGCACCCGTGTGGCATTCCCCTTGCTCGACATCCCGGGACGCGAGGAGTTCGGGTCACGCCTTGGGGGGCGTGAGTCGCGCGGCTGCGGCGCCGACTCCTCGAGAAAGGGAGTGCGATGTCTTCTTCCGTCGAGGCTCATGAGCCGGGACACCTGCCGCTCTATCTCAAGGAGATTGGCAACCACGCGCTGCTCACCGCCGCCGAGGAGCAGGCGCTCGCGCGTTCATTCATCCAGGGGGACCTGCAGGCGGGCCACAAGCTCGTCACCTCCAACCTTCGCTTCGTGGTGAAGGTGGCCTACGAGTACCGCTCGTATGGCTTGCGGATGGCGGACCTCATTCAAGAGGGGAACATCGGCCTGATGAAGGCCGTGCAGAAGTTCGACCCGGACAAGGGCATCCGCCTCATCTCGTATGCGGTGTGGTGGATCCGCGCCTTCATCCAGAGCTACATCCTCAAGAGCTGGTCGCTCGTGAAGCTCGGAACGACGCAGGCTCAGCGCAAGTTGTTCTTCGCGTTGGCCCGCACGCGCCGCGAGCTGGAGCGCGGCGGCAACGGCACACCCACCGAGGTGGACGCGGCCGCCATCGCGCGCAAGCTCAACGTCAAGGCGTCCGAGGTGCGCGAGATGGAGCAGCGCATGGGCGGACACGACTTGTCGCTCGACGCGCCGATGGGCGGTGAGGACGCCACCAGCCACCTCGACTTCCTGGAGTCGGGCCATGTCACCCAGGACGACGAGGTGGCCGAGCGACAAGAGGCGGACGTCACGCGCGAGCTCATCGCGCAGGCCATGTCGCGGCTGGATTCGCGCGAGCGCTTCATCATCGAGCAGCGGGTGATGAGCGAGTCGCCGATGACGCTGCGCCAGTTGGGCGAGCACTTCGGCTTCAGCCGCGAGCGCGCGCGTCAGCTGGAGATTCGCGCGAAGGAGAAGCTCAAGGTCCTGCTCGCCGAGTTGATGGCCGTGCGCGACGGCGACACCGCCGCCGCGTGAGCAGGCTCCCGTTGTGACGGGGGCGGCCCAGCACTTGGGCCGCCCCCGTTTCTTTTCCCCGGACGTCCTCCGCCAGGAGCGCGGTGTGCTGCTCCCGCGGGCGGTGCGTGGAGCGCTACTTGCCGCCTCGCCGCTTGGCGTGGCTTCGGTCTCGGCCTGCCTCGGTGCGCTGCTTCAACCAGCGTCGGTGGTCGGCCTGCGCGAGGGGATCCGTGAGCCTCGCCTGTCGCGCTTGTTCGCGCTGGAGCTTCTCGAAGTTCTCGAGGCGCTCCGCGGTGAGGGTGCCGCTGGCCACCGCTTCGCGCACCGCGCACCCAGGCTCCGCGCGGTGCTGGCAGTTGGAGAAGCGGCAGTTCGCGGACTGGTCGATGATGTCCGCGAACGTCGCGTCCACGCCTTCCTCGTCGGCGCCCCACAGCCCCAGCTCGCGCATGCCCGGCCCGTCGATGAGCATGCCTCCGCCGGGAAGCTCGAACAGCTCGCGATGGGTGGTGGTGTGCCGGCCCTTGTCGTCCTCGGTGCGGACGGACTGGGTGGCGAGGCGCGCCTCGGCCAACAGGTGGTTGACCAAGGTGGACTTGCCCACGCCCGAGGAGCCGAGCAGGACGCCCGTCTTCCCCTCCGGGAGCCAGACGCGCACCGCGTCCAGGCCCACGTCGTGCGGCGCGCTCACCGCGACGACGGTGACACCGGGGGCCAGCGCCTCCACTTCGCGGACGCGCTCGGTGGGGTCCTCCAGCAGGTCTGCCTTGGTGAGCACCACCACGGGCGTGGCGCCGCTCTGCCAGGCCAGGGTGAGGGCGCGCTCGATGCGGCGGGGATTGAAGTTCGCGTCCAATCCCGCCACGAGGAAGGCCACGTCCACGTTGGCCCCGATGAGCTGGGGCTCGTGCTCGGTGTCGGCCTCGCGCCGCGCCAGGAGGGAGCGGCGGGGGAGGACGGCGTGCAGGCGCGCGTCACCCTCTCCGGTGGGCGGGGGCGCCAGGGCCACCCAGTCGCCGATGGTGGGGAGCGCCTCGGTGCTGGCGGCGTGATGCAGGAGGCGGCCCGCGGTGCGCGCCAGCCAGGTCCGCTCGGCGGTGCGCACGCTGAGCAGCCCGCGCGTGTAGCGCACGACGCGACCGGGGACGAGGGACAACGCGGACTGCGATGACAGGCGTGAGAATGCGTCGGCGAGGTCGGGGCCCCAGCCGAGTGAAGTCAGTGAAGCGATGGACACGGAAAGAACTCCAGGCAGAGCGGTGCCTACGGCGCACCTGGTTTCAGGGCGCCCAGCCGGGAGCGAAGCCACGCGGTGCCGGACCTTCGGGACCGGCCTAGGCGGCGAGCGCCCGCTGAGCGAACAGGACTGCGGCCGAGGCAAGGACAAGGGGCGAGTTCATGGTGCCTCCGACAGTTCGCGTGCGGCGTCCATCGCCGCGCTGCGCCCGCATCCATAGCACCGATGACGCCGGCGCGGCATGCGGGACGTCTCGTGCCCAACGTCTCGGATGAGGGCCCCGCCGCGGTGCACTCGCGCCGTGGCTCGGGCTCCGTGCCGCGCGGGGTGTTGTCCGACCACGCGCCTGGGGGGATGTCATGAGCAAGAAGTTCCCGACCGCGGCGGAGGCCCGCCTGTGCGTCGACCGCATCGTTCCGCTGGACCTCAAACGTGAGGCCGCTCGGAGCGCCATCGCGCAGAACCCGCTGAATGACCCGGCGCCCTACCTGCTCAAGGTGAAGCGGCCGGGCGTGTCGCTGCACCCGCTCAAGATGGCGCTGGAGACGGGCAAGCGATGGAAGCCCGGGCAAACGCTCCGGGTGCGCTTCCTCGATGGCAGCAGGCTCCAGCGCCAGCGCGTGACGGAGCAGGCGAACACCTGGATGGCGGACGCGAACGTGAAGTTCCAGTGGGTGGCGAGCGGCGCCGCGGAGATTCGCATCTCGTTCACGGCGGATCCGGGCTCCTGGTCGGCCGTCGGCACCGACTGCCTGCTGACCCAGTACTTCCCGAAGTCCGGACCGACGATGAACTTCGGCTGGCTGCAGGACGACACGGATGACGTCGAGTACCGCCGCGTGGTCGTCCACGAGTTCGGTCATGCGCTGGGCTGCATCCACGAACACCAGAATCCCAAGGGCGGCATCGTGTGGAACGTGCCCGCGGTCATCGCGATGTTCAGCGGCCCTCCGAACAGCTGGTCCGAGGCGGAGATCCGCTCGAACATCATCGACAAGTACTCGTTGGATCAGCTCAACGCGACGCGCTTCGACGTGAAGTCGATCATGCTCTACGCGTTCCCGAAGGAGCTGATCAAAGGCCCGGCGTCGCTGCTGGCCACGGGGACACCGGAGAACACCCAGGCCTCGGCGCGAGACAAGGCCTTCATCCGCAAGATGTACCCGTAGCCCGAGCCGCTACGCCGCGAAGGCGCGGATGGCGGCGATGAGCTTCGCGACGGAGTCCTCGCTCACGCTGAGGGGCGGCATGAGGCGCACCACCTCGGGGTCGTGTGAGCCGCCCACCAGGATGCGCGCGCCGAGCAGGTGCTTGCGCAGGGCCGCCGCATGCGGTCCCACGCGCAGGCCCAGGAGCAGGCCCGCGCCGTGAATCTGGCGCACCACCGTGCCGGCCAGCTCGCGGCGCAGCACCGCCTCCACGTGAGTGGCCCGGTCCATCAAGCGCTCGTCGTGGAGGATGTCGAGCGTGGCGATCATCGCGGCGCACGCGAGCGGGCCCCCACCGAACGTCGAGCCCAGGTCCCCGGACTTGAGTCGGCGCGCCACCTGCTCGGACACCAGGGTTGCCCCCATGGGCACGCCCGAGGCCAGGGCCTTGGCGGACGTGAGGAGGTCCGGCGTCACGCCGAAGTGCTGCGCGGCGAACGGCGAGCCCGTGCGGCCCATGCCCGTCTGGATCTCGTCGAAGATGAGCAGCGTGCCGCTCGCGTCGCAGGCCTGGCGCAGCGCGCGCAGCCACTCGGGCGTCGCGGTGCGCACGCCGGCCATGGACTGAATGGGCTCGACGATGACCGCGGC
Organism: Myxococcaceae bacterium JPH2; assembly: GCA_016458225.1. Taxonomy (NCBI): domain Bacteria; kingdom Pseudomonadati; phylum Myxococcota; class Myxococcia; order Myxococcales; family Myxococcaceae; species Myxococcaceae bacterium JPH2. The sequence continues at coordinate 25,834 of JAEMGR010000017.1, forward strand.
CACGTCCGTCAGGTCCACTTGTGCCAGCGCCGCCACGTCGTTGAAGGGCAGCGTCTTCGCGGGCGTCAGCAGGCCCGAGAGCGGCTGGGTGATGGGCGCGTCGTCCGTGACGGAGAGCGCCAGCAGCGTGCGGCCGTGCCAGCCACCCTCGCAGCCCGCCAGCTTCTTTCGGCCCGTGAGCAGGATGGCGATCTTGAGCGCGTTCTCGTTCGCCTCCGTGCCGGAGTTGCAGAAGAAGACGGACGCGATGGCCTCGGGCGCGAAGTCGACCAGCTTCTGCGCGGCCAGGTCACGCACCGGCAGCGACGCCGCCATGGAATAGAACATCAGCGCGCGCGCCTGCGTGGCCACCGCCTCGGCCACGCGCGGGTGCGAGTGCCCCGTCGCGCACACGCAGTGCCCGCCGTACCAGTCCAGGTAGGCGTTCCCCTCTGCGTCGAACACGCGGTCCCCCTCTCCGCGATGAACCGCGAAGGGGTAGGGCGCATAGGTCGGCAGGAGCGCCGGGACTTTGGACGACACGGTCATGGACAGAGCCTTTTTGCGCGCGGGGGAGCCGCGGCCGCTGGAGAGGCGCCGTGAATATTATGCGACCCACCCCGGTGCAAGCGGCACGTGAGGCTCTGCGTCACGGAGTGCGGGTGGTTGGCTTATGCAGGAATATGCACCGGCCTGGCGGGCGGAGGACTCAGCGCTTCCGCTCCAGGCGGTGCTCCTCGCCACGCACCAGGGCGCGCGCGACTGCTTCGGCGCCGCTGCGCAAGAGGTCCGCGGGAGGCGCGGACCAGGACTCGAAGCGGAAGGCATCGCGCCAGAGCTTCTTGGCGGTGTGATCCAGCCGCAGGCCCTGGGACTCGAGCAGCCAGTCCAGCGCTTCGTCCGCGAAGAAGTACCAGGCCTCCTCGCAGAAGGTGGCCTTCTCGGTGAGCTCGACCACGCGCACCAAGGCCTCGGCGATGGCCAGTGCGCGGATGTCCGCGTCGGTCTCCACCGAGGGCAGCTCGCGCGACAGCTTGTCGAAGAGCGCCCCGAGCTGGCTCAACCACGCGTGGGCCTTGCCCAGCGCCTGGAGCATGTTCTGGACGTTGTGCTCCACGCCCAGGTTGGTGATGGGCTTCTCGTTGAAGAACGTGTGGCACCAGCAGTAGCCGCCGAGGCTCTCGTTGCCGAGCTGCACGCCGGTCGTCGTGTACCAGGGGCCCAGGTTCTGGGAGAGCAGGGCTTGGACGTCGCGGGCCATGCCCTCTCGCACGTCGTCAGTGAGCTTGCGAGTCCCCGGTGGCACGCGTGGCGTCAGGTACTCGCGCAGGAGCGCGGCGATGCGCTCGGGCTGATAGCCGTCCAGGCTGTTGTGGACGGCCTCCCAGGAGTCGGTCGGGGTGCGAGGCATGGCGAGGTCCTTTCAGCACGCATTCAGGCACGGAGCGGCGGGGCCCGCGATGGCTCGGGCCATTCGTCGCGCGAAGCGGAGGTAGTTCTCGGCGTCGCCCGGACGCTTGGGGTGCAGCACCAGCGGGTGCAGCGCGGGCGTGGGAAGTCGGGCCCGACGCAACAGGTACTCGAGCCACACGCGCGCCGCTCGCGCGTTGCCGTCCGGGAACGGGTGGAAGAAACACAGGTCCAGATACAACCGAGTGGCCTGTGCCACGGGATGGCATTCATCCCGCGCGTCCTCCTCCACCTTGCGCGCGAACGTCGCCTCCAGCTCCGGGGTGTGGCGATAGCGGTGCGTGCCGCGGTGCGCAAAGGCCTCGCCCTGGCGGAAGTGGACGGGGTGGCCCATCAGCAGGGACTGGGTCTCTTCCAGTCGCGCGTAGGTGAGGGGCGCACCGGAATCGGCGAGGGCTCGCACCTGCGCGAGGGCGGAGTGGAAGCGCGGACCTCGCGCGTCCTGGACGGGCTCATGGGCGGGCAGGTCGAAGTTCGCGAGGTAGTCCTCCTGCGCGCCGGTCTCCTCGAAGGGGCGGGAGGACGCGGCCTCCAGGTCCGCGCGCAGCGAGGGCAGGCGCCAGTCCAGCGCGAGCGTGGCCTGGAGGTGTGGCGCGAGCTGCTCGGTGGCGTCCGGCGGTTCCATCCAGACTCCGGAGGTGGCGAGGCGACCGGCGCAGCATCGCATGGCCTGGATTTGTGGTCGCGGAGTGGAGTGAGGCGCCACAACCGCGTAAACAGAGGGCCATCTCGGAGGGGCAGGTGACGATGAAGACGTTCCTCGTGGTCAACCCGCGCAGTGCCAACGGGCAGACGGGGAAGCGATGGGCGGAGATCTCCGCTCAGGTGAGCCGGGCGCTGGGCGACTTCGGGCACGCATTCACCTCGGGCGGCATGGATGCCGCGAGGCTCGCGCGCCAGGCCATCGAGGAAGGCTACGAGAGCATCGTCGCGGTGGGCGGAGACGGCACGCTGAACGAGGTCACGAACGGCTTCTTCCGCGACGGGAAGGCCATCAACCCGAACGCGGCGCTGGGGCTGATTCCGCGTGGCACGGGCGGCGACTTCCGCCGCACCTTCGGGTGGGACCTGGAGCTGGACTCGGCGCTGGAGCGCCTGCGCACCGACAAGACCGAGCCCTTCGACGTGGGCCGCATCGACTTCACCAACAACGAGGGCCAGCCGGAGACGCGCTACTTCGCGAACATCGCCTCGTTCGGCGTCAGCGGACTGGTGGCGAAGGAGGTGAACCAGAGCAGCAAGGCGCTCGGTGGCAACCTCAGCTTCGTGTGGGGCACGGTCAAGGGCCTGGTGAAGTACGCGGACCGCACGGTGCGCTTGTCCGTGGATGGCGGGCCCCCTGAGTCGGTGTCCATCACCACCGTGGCCGTGGCCAACGGGCGCTACTTTGGCAGCGGCATGTTCGTGGCGCCGGACGCGGTGACGCACGATGGGTACTTCGACGTCACGCTCTGGTCTGGCTATGGCCTCAGCGACTTCGTGCTGAAGTCGAAGGGCGTCTACAACGGCGATCACGTCAACTGGAAGGGCACGCGCCGGCTGCGCTGCCGCACGCTGCGCGCCGAGCCCGAGGATGGTGACGTGTTCCTCGACGTCGATGGTGAGACGCCGGGGCGCCTGCCGTGCACGATGACGCTGGTCCCCTCGGCCATCCGGCTCAAGGTGTAGCGCGCCGTCGCCGCTCTTGTCGGCGCGCGAGCGGACCTGCCCATTGCTTCGAGAACGTGGTGCGTCGCCTCGGTTTGAGGCAACCTCCTGCATTGTGTGCGCCCCGGTGTTGTCCTGGATGGACACCCGGGGAGATGCGGGAAGGAGCAGACCATGGCGCCACAGCGAGGACCGGCACAGCTCGACCTCTTCACCGGGGCCGCCGTGGAGCCACCCGCCTCCGCGCGTGCTCGGCGCGGCCAGCCGGTGGGGCCCGCGGAAGTCTCCGACGCCGTGCGTGCGCTGGGTGAGGCGCTGCCACAGGGCATCTATCTGGGCACCTCGTCGTGGACGTTCCCGGGCTGGGCGGGAATCGTGTTCGATCAGGACGCGAGCACCTCGCAGCTCGCGCGGGAGGGCCTGGCCGCCTACGCGCGCCATCCCATCCTGCGCACCGTGGGAATCGATCGAACGTTCTACGCGCCCATCCCCGCCACGGCCTTCGCGGAGTACGCGGCGCAGGTGCCCGAGCGCTTCCGTTTCCTCGTGAAGGCCCACGAGGCCTGCACGCTGGCCCGCTTCCCCCTGCATGAGCGTTATGGCACGCAACGAGGCCAGCCCAACGAGCGCTTCCTGCACGCCGCCTATGCGGCCGAGCACGTGGTGGGCCCCTTCGTCGAGGGGCTGGGCGAGAAGGCCGGGCCGCTCGTCTTCCAGTTCCCGCCGCAGGACCCGGCGGTGCTGGGCGGGCCCGCGCGCTTCGTGGAGCGCCTGCATGCCTTCCTCGCCGCGCTGCCGAAAGGGCCGCTCTACGCGGTGGAGGTGCGCAACGAGTCGCTGCTCACCGAGGACTTCGCCCAGGCCCTGGCGGACACAGGGACGAGCCCCGTGCTCGCGGCCTGGAGCCACATGCCGCCCGTGGCCCGTCAGGCGCGGCTCACCCGGACGTTCGAGGCGCGCGCGGTGGTGGCGCGCTGGATGCTCCCTCCGAACCTGGGCTACGAGGAGGCACGCGCTCGCTACGCGCCCTTCGACAAGCTGGTGGAAGAGGACGCGCCCACGCGCGATGTGCTCGCCCGCGTGTGTCTGGCCGCGGTGCGCGCGGGCCGCCCCGCGTTCCTCACCATCAACAACAAGGCCGAAGGCAGCGCTCCGCTGTCCGCCATCCGGCTGGCCGAGCGCGTCATGGCCTACCGCGAGCAGGGCGGCCAGCGGGCCGTCCCCGGGCAGTCGTAGCTTGCCTGCGAGCGCATCTGTTGCTTACCGTGAAGCGTCATGAATGCCATCACCGTGGCGGCGCTGCTCATTCAGCTCACGACTGCCGGTGGCGCGAGCGGATCCGGCGCGCGCCCGGTGCCACGTCCCGCGACTCCGGGGCGTGGGGGTGACCTGGGCAAGGACATCACCGCCCTGAAGAATGAGATCTCCTCCCTCAAGGAGGAGTACCGCGCCGCGCGCCAGAATCAGCGCCTGGCCGCCGAGCAGAAGCAGCGGCTCGAAGAGGCCCGCTACGCGACGCCGACCTACGAGAGCCAGAAGTAGGCGGAGGCGATCATCGACCGCTTCTCCGTGACGCGGGCCTTGTTGGCCAGCTCCGCGAGCTGCCGGTCCTTGGAGGCGTAGCGCTTCTCCTCCTCGTTGCGCAGCGAGGACAGCTTGCGGCGGTAGTCGCGCTCCATCCTGTCCGAGTGCGCTCGCGCCTTGGCCCGCTCCGCGATGTCCTCGGTGTGGGCCACCACCTTGCGCGCCTCGAACCACGCCTCGCGCGCGGCGTCCACGGACTCGCGCGACTCCAGGAGGCAGTCCTCGACGTAGCGGTCCGCGCGCTCCTTGGCCTTGTCCAGCTCGATCGCGTTGCGGCGCTCGGCGGCGCGGATGATCTCATCCTTGGCGGCCATGAGCGCCTGCTCGTGCATGAGCTGCACGGACACGGGCGCGGGCTGACGGCGCTTCTCTTCCTTCGCCGCCAGCTTCACGAAATGGCTGCCGTCAGCCAGAGGCAGGGCGCGGAAGTTGCCGTCCCGGTCCTTCACGACGACCAGGTGCACGAGCTTCTCCTCGGGCTTCAGTCCGGTCGTCTCGAACTTGTAGGCGAACCACCAGCCCTCGCTGCCCGCCAGGCGCGCGAGCCGTGACGGCAAGCCCGCCGCATCGAGCTGCAGGTAGCTGATGGCGTCCTGCGTCCGGTCGCGCACCGCGTACGCGGCCTTGGCCACCTGGAGCCGCCCCGAGGCGCGGCTGCCCAGCACGGAGCCCGTCAGCGCGCGCGCCTCTTGCTGGCGCTTGGCCAGGCTCTCCTTGGCCTGATCTCCCGCCACGCGCAGGCGCCGGCGCACGTCACCGTCGAAGCGCTCCAGCACCACCGAGCGCATCTCCGTCATGCGCTTGCTGATGGTGCCTTCCAGCTCGCCGCGCAGCTTGTCGAAGGCGGTGTTGATCTCGTCTGGGTGCCGGCACGACTGGTAGATGTCGAGCACGCGGCGCTCGAAGTCGACGCCGCTCTCCAGCGCGCCCAGGATTTCATCCGATGCGCCGAACACGCCGTCGAAGAGGCTGAGCTTCTTCTCCAGCAGCTCGAACAGGCGTGCGTCCGCCGCGTTCTGCCGGTTGAGGAAGTTGACCACCAGCACGTCGCGCTGCTGGCCGTAGCGGTGGCAGCGGCCGATGCGCTGCTCCACGCGCTGCGGGTTCCAGGGCAGGTCGTAGTTGACGACCAGGTTGCAGAACTGGAGGTTGAGTCCCTCGGCGCCCGCCTCGGTGCAGATGAGGATCTGCGTCTTGTTGCGGAACTCGTCCACCAGCGCCCGGCGCTCTTCCGGGGTGCCGCCCGCGTCGCCCGACAAGAGGGAGATCTTCCCCCGGTAGCCGTGCTCGGACAGCAGGTCGGTGAGGTACTGCTGCGTGCGCTTGGACTCGGTGAAGATGAGCGCCTTCTCCGGCCAGCTGTGCGCCCGCATCACCGTGAAGGTGCGATCCAAGGCGCGCTTGAGGGCCTCGCCCTTGGCGTTGATCCGGATGGAGTCCGCGAGGTCCGCGTACTGGCGCAGCTCCCAGACCTCCTGCTCCAGCGCGCGCAGGCTGGGCGACTTCGCCGGATCATCCGACCACTCCTCGCCCTCCTCGACGAACTGCTTGGCCTCCTCGGGCTCGAAGAGCGACAGGGCCTGCTGTCCCAGCCGGGCCGCTTCCAGGCGCTTCTGGAGGTTGTCCGAGAGCCGCCGCAGGGTGGGGGCGATGGCGTACGTGGAGGAGGCCAGCAGCTTGCGGTAGCAGAGCGTCAGCAGCGTCTTCTTGCCCGGCTCGATGGCGCACGACTCCGCCCGCCGGAGGTACTCGCTGACCTTCTCGTAGAGGTCATGCTCCTCGGGCGAGGGCATGAAGTCTTCCACGATGCTGCGCCGGTTGGTGTAGCGCACGTACTCGCGCACCTGACGGCGCAGCGTGCGCTGGACCACCGGGGCCAGCCGCTCCTTGAGTTCGCAGGCGGCGGACTCGGACATGCCGCCGCCCTCGTCCACACGGTAGCGGCTGCGGAAGGCGTGCTCAGGCCCGAGGATCTGCTCGTCCAGGAGCGACGTCAGCCCGAACAGCTCCATGAGGTTGTTCTGGAGCGGGGTGGCGGTGAGCAGCAGCTTGGGGCGGCCCGCCAGGGACGCGCGCAGCGCCTGGCCCGTCTTGTTGTTGGGCCGGTGCGCGTTCCGCAGTCGGTGGGCCTCGTCGATGATGACCAGGTCCCACGGAATCTCGGCCACCAGGTGCGACTTGTTGGCGGCGAACGGGTGCGAGCAGATGACGGGGAAGGGTTGATCGAAGCAGTTGCCGTTGGCGCGCACGTTGCGGCCGTCGATCAGCACGCTGTCCAGGTCGAACTTCTCGCGCAGCTCGGCGTTCCACTGCGCGCGCAGCACGGCGGGCGCCAGGATGAGGATGCGCGCCTTGCCCTCGGCCATGAGCTGGCCCACCACGAGGCCCGCCTCGATGGTCTTCCCCAGGCCGACCTCGTCCGCGAGCATGCAGCCGCCGCGCGACAGCGCGTCGAGCGCGAACATGGCCGCCTCGACCTGGTGCGGGTTGAGGTCCACCTTGGCCTCGGACAGCGCGCCGGCGAGCCGGTGCTGCGAGTCCGCGCTCTTTGCCAGCAGTTCCTCCGCGAGCAGCCGCTCGTGGAAGGGCGTCAGCGTTCGCGAGGACTCGCCATCACCGCGCGGCGGTGACGCGTCCGCTTCGACCTCGACCCTCAAACCCCTCGCGACCTCCGCCAAGACCCTGTCTCCATCCGTCGTGTCGAGCCCGTCCGCCAGCCGGGCGATCCGGTAAAGCGCGCCATTTTGTTGACCGCAACATGCATGTAAAGGGGGTCTTCTCCGAAGCCGAAAAATCGGCCTCCGCGCGATCGGCGCACGCTCGCGTCGGCGGCATCTACACCCTCCGCAGCGCGCGGTGCATGAAAAGTTCCAAGGGGCTTGACGAACGGGCTCAGAGTAGTCCGCGAGCCTTGACATCCAGGTACGCGTTGAGCGCCGCGGCGCCGAAGCCGTGCGCGGGGGCTCGCACCACGAGCGCACCCGCGTCGCGCAGGGTGTTGGCGGTGCGGAGGTATTCGCGCTCCAGTCGGCTGGCGACCTGTCGCGCATAGGCAGCGGGAACGTCCGCGGGCACGTCGGTGGCGGCGGCTTCCAGGTCCTCGTCACGCAGCGAGGCCACCAGGGGGAGGTGGCGCGGACGCAGGGCCAGCGTGCGGGTCAGGAGCGCTCCGGATGCGCCCGGATCCACCAGGTCAGTGAAGAGGACCACCAGCGCGCGGCGCGTCTGGCGCGCGAAGGCGAAGTCGAAGGCCCGGCCGTAGTCGCTCTCTTCCAGGTCCGCTTCGACGCGGTAGAGCGCCTCGGTGATGAGTCGCAGGTGCTCGCGGCCCTGTCGCGGAGGGAGGAACGCGCGCACGTCGCTGGCGAAGGCGAGCACGCCCACGCGATCGCCCGCGTCCAGGCTCACGCGCGCCAGTCGCAGCGCCGCGTCCACGGCGTGGTCGAGCTTGCGGCGTCCGCCCACTTCGCCGGCCATGTGACGGCCGCAGTCGAGGAGCAGCAGCACGGGCTGGTGCCGCTCGGGTTGCCAGGTGCGCACGCGCATGTCGCCGTGGCGCGCGGAGGACTTCCAGTCGATGTGCCGGTAGTCGTCACCGGGCCGGTACTCTCGGAGGGACTCGAACTCGCGTCCCTCGGTGGCCTTGAGTCGGACGGTGCGCGCGGAGGATGCGTCCTCGGACCGAGTGAGCGCGAGGGCCTCTCGCGAGAGGGCCGTGAGGTCCGGGTACACCTTCACGTCCTGCGCCGCGGGCACGTGCACTTGTCGCGCGCACAGGCCCAGGGGGCCCATCAACCTCAGGTGCAGGTCGCCGAAGTGGGCATCGCCGCGCGCGGTGGGATGGACGCGATAGGTGACGGTGGTGGGGACGAGCCCCGGCTGCGCGATGAAGGGCTGCCGGTGTCCATCGCTCCGCAGCTCGGGCGGTGGCTCGTCGCGCACTTCGCCTCGGAGGGCGGTGGCGCCTCGCGCGTGGATGCGCACGCGAACCGGGTTGTCCACGCCCGAGGAGAGGATGGGGTCCACATCCCGATGCACGACCACATCATCGGCGCGGGGGGCGCGAACGAAGTCCAGCGCGATGAGTGAGAGCACCGCGACGTCGAACGCGAGCACGAGCCATCCGAAGGCGGATGACACTCCCGCGAGCGCCGCGGGGATGAGGCCCGCGACGAGGAGCGACACCGCGAGGCCCGTGGGGACCGGACGCCCGATGCTCACCTCGGCACTCGTACCCGCTCGAGCGTCTGGCGAAGCACCTCGTCCGCGGTGATGCCCTCGACCTCGGCTTCGGCCTTCAGCAGGAGGCGGTGGTTGAGCACGCTTCCCGCCACGGCCTTCACGTCATCCGGGGTGACGAAGTCGCTGCCCTGGAGCGCGGCGCGGGCCTTGGATGCGGCCAGGAGCGCCTGGGCCGCACGAGGGCTGGCGCCCAGACGCACGCGCGGATTGGTGCGAGTCTCGCGCGCCACCTGCACCACGTACTGGAGGATGGACTCGTCGCACGCGACACGGGCCGCGTGCCGTTGCAGCTCCACCAGGGTCGGGGCATCCAGCACGCGCTCCACGTCGATGGGGCGGCCCTCTCGCTGGTGGAAGGCGCGCAGCATGGCGCCCTCGGCGTCCGCGTCCGGATAGCCCACCCGCACGCGCATCAAGAAGCGGTCGAGCTGCGCCTCGGGCAGGGGATAGGTGCCCTCCAGCTCCAGCGGGTTCTGCGTGGCGACGACGAAGAACTGCGGAGGCAGAGGATGCGTCACCCCGTCGATGGTGACCTGCCGCTCCTCCATGGCCTCCAGGAGCGCGGCCTGCGTCTTGGGCGGGGTGCGGTTGATCTCATCCGCGACCAGGACCTCCGTGAAGATGGGGCCCTTCATCAGGCGGAAGCCGTGCTCCTGCGGCTGGAAGATGTTGGTGCCGAGGATGTCCGCCGGCATCAGGTCCGGCGTGAACTGGACGCGCGAGAACAACAGGCCCAGCGCGCCCGCCATGCTGCGCGCGGTGAGCGTCTTGGCCACGCCGGGCACGCCCTCCAGCAGCACGTGTCCACGCGCGAGGAACGCCGTCACCAGGTCCGCCAGCACGCGCGGCTGGCCCTGGACGGCGGCGCCCAACGAGGCGAGGAGGCGATCGAGGGGCGTGGCGCTCGTCATGTCGGGAGTCCGCTACTGCGCGGACTTGTCCTTGAGGCCCATGAGCGTCCCGCCCAGCGCGGCCAGGGCGCCCAGCACCGCGAGGAAGACGCCCATGCTCGGCGAGGAGTTCATCATCTCGGTGTTGCCCATGGGGGTGGGCACGCGCGCGGTGTCCGAGGCCAGCTTCATGAAGATGAGCCCCCAGAGCAGCGTCACGATGGACATGCCGAGCTGCGCGAGCCACGGCACCATCGGGTTGAGCTGCGCGAGCGAGCGCCGCACGCGGACGCTGATGGCGATCATCACGCCCACGGACAGCAGGCACGCGCCGACTCCCGCGCTCATCAGCCCCAGGATGTCGCCATCCGCGGCCGTCTCCTTCCACGGCAGGAAGCACGAGAGGACGACCGCCGCGGCGCCCCAGAACGCGATGCGGTCCGCGCCCTTCAGCTCCCGCAGGAAGTCGCGACCCTGGAGCATCAGCACCTCGGGGTCCTCGATGGCGCTGCTGCCGGGGCGCCGCTCGGCGCGCTCCCACGCGTCCTCGACGTCGGAATACGAAGGCTCGGGAGGAGGGGCCGGAGCGCGGCGCGGAGCGGGGGCGGCGGCGCGACCACCACTGCCCGAACTGCTCGGCCGGGCCGCCGGGGCGGGGCGCGAGGGCGGACGCTGGGCGCGCTCGCGGGTGATCTGCTCCATGCTCTTCACGTTCGTCGCGTCATCCGACGGCGCAGGGCGAGCGGGCTTGGCGGGCCGCGCACGCGCCGCGGGCTTGGCCGCCGCGCGAGGATCCTCGGCCGCGCCGGTGGACTCATCATCATCCTGCTCGGGCGGCGGTTCGGCGGAGAGGAAAGCGGAGTCGATGATGTAATCGCAGACGGGGCAGATGGACGAGCCTTCCGCCACCTGGGTGTCGCAGCCAGGGCAGTTCAGGGCCGGCGCTCCTGAGAGAGAAAACGTGCGCGCATCTTCGAGGCGCCGGGCCATGGCTGTCAAACCCCGTGAGTCCTAACCCCTGGATTTTCGCGGAGAATTGACCTACGCCAAGCCCATGCGCCGCCTGCCCGTCGACCTGTTCGTCCGCCTCGCGCTGCTCTCCGCGCTCGCGGGGTGTGCCCACTCCAATCCCGCGTCCCCAGGCTCCGCGAATTCGGCGCGGGCGCGCCAGGACATCGCGCGATGGGAGGATCAGCGCTCGCTTGGGGATGGCCAACTCGTGGCGTGGGCCGTGGGTGCCGAGGAGCCGCTGGTGCGAGCGCGAGCATTGCGCGCGCTGGCCCGCATCCAGGACGCCTCGACGCTCGACGCGGTGGTGGCAGGACTGACAGCGCCGGCGCCCGAAGTGCGAGACGAAGCGGCCTTCGCGGCAGGCGAGCTGGCCTTGTCCTGGGAGCCGCTGCCCGAGGCCGCGCGCGAGCAGCTCACCACGGTCCTGGTCGCCGCCGAGTCCCGAGAATCCGAGGGCCGCGTGCGCGCCTCTCTGGTGGAGGCGCTCGGGAAGCTGGGCACGCGCGACGCGATTCGGCACCTCACGGGGCGGATGACGGAGGGCCCGACGGAGTGGCGAGCCCGCGCTGCGCTGGCGTTGGGCGTGGTGGCGCGGCGCGGAGGTGCGGCGGGCGTGCGCGAGGTTCCGATGGCGCCCGCGGCGCAGCTCCTCGCGGCAGGGCTTCCTGAGGAAGCGCGCTACGCGGGCGCGTACCTCCTGGCGAACCTCCGCCGAGCCGAGACCCTGGCGGCCCTGCGTGCGTGTCTGGGCGATGTGGCGCCGGACGTGCGCGCGCTGTGCGCGAAGGGAATGGGTGACGTGGGCGGACCTGAGGACGCCGCGACGCTGGCCGCGCTGCTGGCGAGAGAGACGACGCCCCGAGTGGCGGCGGAGACCGCGCGGGCCCTGGCGAAGCTCACGGCGTCATGCAGCGGGCCCTGCCTGCCCATGGATGCGCTGAGGGGCCTCACGCCCAGCCTCGAGCACGTGGCGCGAGGCGAGTCTGCCTGGAGTCATCCGGTGCTGGCGGTGGCGCAGCTGGGCCTTCCGGGATTCGCTCGGCCGCTGTGGGTCGAACTGCGGAAGGAACTCGCGGGAGCGATGGCGCACGCGTCGTCGGAGGTCGCGCGAGCAGACCTCGCATGGCTCGATTGTCGTGTGGCCGCGGCGATGGATCAGCAGACGGGCGCGCTCGCCGAAGTCCTGCGTTGCGGCGACGGCAGGGTGCCCGAGCCGAGGCGCCTGGCGCTGGGCCTGCGTGAGGTCGCGCGTGCCAAGGGCGCGGGAGGCGCGGACTTCGCCGTGGCGTTGCTGAGCCACCCGGACACGCGCGTGCGCCTCGCCGCGTTGGAGGCAGTTTCCGAGCGCCCCGTTCCGGGAGCGGCCGATCCCGTGCGCGCGATGCTTGATGGCACGGATCTCGTGGAGGCAGGCGCCGCGGCGTCCGTGGCCGGTCGACTGAAGGATGCCCAGGCGCTGCCCGCCGTGGAGCGTCTGGCCGCGCGAGTGGCCCAGGCGTCGGATCTCGCGGAGCCCGTCGCGGGCGCGCTGGTGGCGCTGAAGGGGAAGGGCGCCGAGCCGCTTCTGCGCGAGTGGCTCCAACATCCCCACGCGAACGTGCGCCGCGTGGCGGCCGACGCACTCACCGAACTCACCGGCCAGCCAGTGCGCTCGGCGCGCGTGGCGCTCCCCTCAGAGACGGTCGCGCCCGCTCAGCCCGTGGGGGCCCGGCTGCGCTTCCACACGGCGAAGGGGAACTTCGAGGTCGCCCTGGATACGGAAGAGGCCCCTGTCACCTCGGGCAACCTGCTCGCGCTGGCCCGCCGCGGTTACTTCCAGGGCGTCGCGTTCCATCGCGTCGTCCCGGACTTCGTGGCGCAGGGCGGAGATCCGCGCGGCGATGGGGAAGGGGGCCCTGGCTACTCCATCCGCTGCGAGATGACGCGGCGACTCTACCGCCGAGGCGTCGTGGGCATGGCGCTGTCGGGCAAGGATACGGGCGGCAGCCAGTTCTTCTTCACGCACGCGCCGCAGCCCCACCTGGACGGTCGCTACACCGCGTTCGGTGAGGTCATCTCCGGGATGGATGTGGTGGACGCGTTGCTGGAGGGCGACGTGATGACCTCGGTGGAGGTCATCGAGCCCGGCGCCTGAGTTCGCGCTTCAGCTTCCGCTCGCCCTCGCGGGCGGAACGGGCGGGCCGCCACCGAGCGGCTCGAGGTTCCAGCGGCGGTTCTCCGCCTCCTCCATCTGCTCGACGTCATGGCGGATGCGGGCCCACTCGCTGTCGGGGATGCGCAGGAAGGCCTCGGCGAGCGCCGGGTCGAACTGCGTCCCGGCACACCGGCGGATCTCATCCTTGGCCACTGCCAGCGGCCGGCCCTTGCGATAGGGCCGGTCCGAGGTGATGGCATCCAGCGTGTCCACGAGACAGAAGATGCGGGCCCCGATGACGATCTCTTCACCCGCCAGGTTCTGCGGGTAGCCCTTGCCGTCCCACCGCTCCTGGTGCTGCATCACGATGAGCGCCGCGTCGTGCAGGTAGGGCATCTTCGCGAGCATGCGGTAGCCGAACTCGGGGTGCTTGCGCATCTCCACCCATTCCTCGGGCGTCAGCGGACCGGGCTTGAGCAGGATGGAGTCGCGCACGCCAATCTTGCCAATGTCATGCAGCAGCGCGCCTTGCTCGACCACGTCCAGCGCGTAGCCGGCCAGCCCAATCTCCTCGGCCACCCGCCGCGCATAGAGCGAGACGCGACGCGAGTGCCATTGCGTCTCGGTGTCGCGATAGTCGAGCGCGCTGATCAGCCCGTCCAGAAGGCCCGTGGTGCGCTCCACCACGCGATGCTCCAGCTCGCGGTTGATGGCGAGCAGCTCCGCGTTCTTCTCCGCCACCTCGCGCGTCAGCCGCTCGTTGGCCTCCACCAGTCGGTAGTGCTCGACCGCCTGACGCACGCTGCTGGTCAACTCGCTGAGCGCCCAGGGCTTGCCCAGCAGGCGGAACACCTCACCCCGGTTGACCGCCTCGGAGGCGGTGCGGAAGTCCGCCGCCGCCGTCAGCATCAGCCGGACTGCGCGCGGGTTCTTCTCACGCAACGCGGACAGCAATTCGATGCCGTTGAGGTACGGCATCATGAAGTCCGTGAGGACGACGTGGAAGCCCACCTCTCGCGCGGCGAGTACGGGATCACTGTGCGTGACGACGTCGTACCCCTCCGTCTGCAGGATCCGAGACAGCGCGGCCAGGATGAGCACGTCGTCATCCACCACGAGGATGCGGTCCATGTCGGCGAGGTCTCCAGTGCGGCGGGCCTTCTCGCAGGCCGTCCCGGCCTTATACATCCCTTGCCTCCCGCCCAAACAGGACCCCCCCTGACGATTCCGGGCCTCCAAGCCATGGAAATCCTTGGAGAATGTTCCAAACTGGAAGTCTTGCGGATCCAAGTGATGCTTGCCTGCCCGGCAATGCGTGGTCTATGGTGACGAAATCGCCTGTTTGTTGATGTAACCCCTTGTAATTCTGGAGCAATCTCCGATGGCTAGAGCCCCCGCAGGGCCGGTGCCGGTGGTGGTGATGGGGCTGGGGTTCATTGGGCAGGAAATTGCCAAGGCAGCCCTGTCCTCTCAGGAGGTCGAGCTCATCGGCGCAGTGGATACCCAGCCGGCACTGGTGGGTCGCGCGCTCGGTGAGGTGCTCGGTCTCCCCGCACCCAAAGTGAAGGTGATGGACACGCTGGAGCGCGCCGTGGGGCGCCGTCAGGGCGTGGTCCTCTTGCATGCGACCGGCTCCCGGTTGCCCGACGTGATGGCGCAGCTGCTCGAGGCGCTGAAGCTGGGCCTGCCGGTGGCGAGCACCTGCGAGGAGCTGGCCTTCCCGTACCTGAAGCACCCCGAGCTGGCGGACAAGCTGGATCGCGCCGCGCAGCGCGCCGGCGTGGCGGTGGTGGGCACGGGCGTCAACCCGGGCTTCGTGTTGGACCGGCTCATCGCGACGGCAGGGCAGGTCTGCGGTCCGGTGCGCAAGGTGACGGCGACGCGGGTGGTGGACGCGCGCACGCGCCGCGAGGCGCTCCAGCGCAAGGTGGGCGCGGGGCTGAGCGAGGATGAGTTCTTCGCCTTGGTGGACAGCGAGCAGCTGGGCCACGTGGGGCTGGTGGAGTCCGCCGCGCTCGCCGCGCTGGGGCTGGGGCTGGACTGTGACGATTACGAAGAGGAAGTCGCGCCCGTCTTCGCGGAGGAAGACATCTCCGGGGGCGCGTTCGCGGTGAAGAAGGGTCGCGTGGCGGGCATGTTCCAGTCCGTGGTGGGACTGGAGGATGGCCAGGAGCGCGTGCGTCTGGAGTTGACTATCGCTGTGGGGGCGGAAGACCCCAAGGATCGGATTGAAATCGACGCGGATCCTAAGTTGGTGCTGGAAGTTCCGGGGGGTGTGGCGGGGGACCGGGCCACCGCGAATGCGCTGGTGAATGCCGCGCCACGCTTGACGGCCGCCGAAGCAGGGCTCCTCACGGTGCTCGAGCTTCCGGCAGGACGGTAACTGTCAGGAGAGGGACATGCTCGACAAGAACGCGATCGGCCGTGCCTCGCCGCCGACGCTGAATGAAGTGGAGAAGGGGTCCATCCGGCGCTTCGCGGAGGCCATCGGAGACTACAATCCCATCTACTACGACGAGGAGTACGCTCGAGCTTCGGGCTACCCCACCATTGTCGCGCCCCCTACCTTTCCCGCGTCGTTCCACTCCGCCGCCGACCTTCGAGAGCTGCTCGGCGTAGGCATCAAGAGCTTGCTGCACGCGGAGCAGGGCTTCGACTACGAGCGTCCCATCTTCGCCGGAGACCGCATCTTCGTCTCCACGCGCGTGGCGGACGTCTTCGAGCGGCCCGGCATCGCGGGGAAGATGGACATCGCAGTCATCGAGGACGAGGGCCGAGACGAGGAAGGCAACCTCGTGTTCCGTGCCCGCAGGACCCTGGTGGTGCGTGCTTCCAAGGAGACTCCCTGATGCCCGCGCGCAAGCTCTATTTCGAGTCCATCCGCGTCGGTGACGAGCTGCCGGCCCTGGCCAAGGCTCCCATCGACCGCGTGCAGTTGTCGCGCTACGCGGGGGCCTCCGGCGACTACAACCCGGTGCACGTGGACGAGGTCTACGCCAAGAGCGTGGGCATGCCGTCCGTCTACGCGCCGGGGATGCTGGTGATGGGCATGCTCGGCCAGCTCATCAGCGACTGGGCCCGGGGCGGCCAGCTGCGGCGCTACAACGTCCGCTTCATCAAGATGGTCTGGCCCGGGGACACCGTGGTCTGCAAGGGCCGCGTGAGCGACCGGCACGGCTCCGGCGGTCGCTACTTCGTGGAGATCGACCTCTGGGCGGAGAACCAGCGGGGCGAACTCGTCATGAAGGGCGGCTCGCAAATCCAGCTCTTCTTCTCGCTCGAGGACGAGAGCCGGCAGCGCTCCGGTCAGGCCCCCATCGTCGTCGAGGTGCCCCGCGAGAGCCTGGCCACCGCCAGCGCCAACGCGGGCGGGTCCTCCGTGCCCCGCGCCCCGGAAGAGGGCGAGGACTCGGGCGAGCCCCGCACTGGCGCCTCGTCCAAGAAGACCGCCCCCCGAGAGAAGCCCGCCGCCAAGACGGCGACCCTGCCCTCGGCACGCAAGCCCAAGAAGTAGGCCCGCCCGGGGAGCAACCCTGCGTTCAGCCCGGTGGCTCTGACCGCCCCTCAACGCAGGGTGTCATTCAAGGTTGACTCAAAAATCAGGCGACGCCAAACTTCCTGCGTCCTTACCGGGCCTCTGACCCCAAACCGCTCTTCCGCGTGGCGAGCGGCGGGCAGCGAGCCCTCACGCAGGAGTGGCCATGTCCGCCGGCATCAACACCTACAAGACCGACCTTCGAGAGATCTTCTTCACGCTGTTCGAGCAGTTCGGCTTCGGCCAGGTCGCGGGCCAGGTGCCCTACGAGGCCTGGGGTTCGGACGAGGCTCGGGCGGTGTTGACGGAGACGTACCGCTTCGCGCGCGAGGTGCTGGGGCCCCTCAACTCGGTGGGTGACCGCGAGGGCTGCCGCGTGGAGAAGGGCTCGGTCTTCACGCCCACGGGCTTCAAAGACGCGTGGAAGAAGCTCTACGAGCAGGGCTTCAAGACGGTGGCGGTGAGCCCGGACCACGGCGGCCAGGGCGCTCCGATGATGCTCCAGGTGACGGTGGAGGAGATCCTCTCGGGCTCCAACACGGCGTTCAACATGTACCCGGGCCTGGCGTTCGGCGCGGCCGAGGTCATCGCCGAGTGCGGCACGCCGGAGCAGCAGAAGCAGTTCGTGGAGCGCATGCTCAACGGCACGTGGGGCGGCACCATGTGCCTCACCGAGCCGCACGCCGGCTCGGACGTGGGCGCGGCCAAGTCGACGGCGCGGCGCAACCCGGACGGGACGTACAGCATCCGCGGGACGAAGATCTTCATCTCCGGCGGCGACCACGACATGGCGGACAACATCATCCACCTGGTGCTCGCGCGCATTGATGGTGCGTCGCCCGGCACCAAGGGCCTGTCGCTGTTCATCGTCCCCAAGCGCCGCATCAACGCGGACGGCTCGGCGGGCGCCGCCAATGACGTGGCGGTGGGCTCCATCGAGCACAAGATGGGCATCAACGGCTCGGCCACCTGTGTCATCAACTTTGGCGAGAGCGACAACTGTGTCGGCGAGCTGGTGGGCACCGTCGAGCACGTCGGCATGAGCCAGATGTTCAAGATGATGAACGGCGCGCGCATCGCCGTCGGCATCCAGGGCCTCGGGCTCGCGTCGGCCGCGTACTACAACGCGCTCGACTACGCGAAGGACCGCAAGCAGGGCTCGCACTTCACCAAGTGGAAGGACCCCACCGCGCCGCGCGCCGCCATCATCGAGCACCCGGACGTGCGCCGCATGCTGCTGGAGATGAAGGCCCACATCGAGGGCATCCGCTCGCTCATCATCAAGCTGGCCATGCACCTGGACAAGGCGCGCCAGCTCGCGGGCAAGGATGACGACGCGGCCAGCTACCACCGCGGCCAGGTGGAGGTGCTGACCCCGCTGGTGAAGGCGTACTCGTCGGATCAGGCCTTCCGCCTGTGCGCGCAGGCCATCCAGGTGTACGGCGGCGCCGGCTACATCCAGGACTACCCGGTGGAGCAGTACACGCGCGACTCGAAGATCTTCTCCATCTACGAGGGCACCAACCACATCCAGGCCATGGACCTGGTGGGCCGGAAGATGGGCCAGGCGGGCGGCGCGCACTTCCAGCAGTTCATGGGCGACGTGGGCACCTTCGTGGAGACCCACCGCGAGCACGCCGTCTTCGGCGATGCGGTGAAGACGCTGGCCGCGGCCCAGGAGGGCCTCATGTCCAGCGCGATGGCGCTGTTCGGCTGGTCGCAGGACGGGGCCAAGTTCCCGCTCATCCCGCTGTCCGCCAACCGCTTCCTGCAGATGATGTCCGAGGTCGCGGTGGGCTGGCTGCTGCTGGATGCCGCCATCGTCGCGGAGAAGGCCGCGGCGTCGCTGTCCGCGGACCACCCGGACAAGGCCTTCTACGACGGCAAGAAGTACAGCGCGCTCTGGTACGCCCGGAACGTGCTGCCCAACGTGGAGCACGCCGCTCGGCTGATCGCCCTCGAGGACACCTCCCCGATGGACATCACCGACGCGGCCTTCGCCTCCGTCTGAGCCGAAGGGCGGGGTGCGCGGGGGCTACTCGCCCTCGCGCACGCCGATGGCGAGCTGGGCCAGTCCGGCCTTCTTCGCCAGCTCCATCACCTGGACCACCGTGCCGTGGGGAACACCCTCGTCCGCCTGGACGATGACCACGGTGTCCGGGTTCTGTCCCCGGGCCTGCTCGAAGGCCTTCTTCAGCTCGTCCTGGGACACCACGTTGCCCGCCACGACGAAGCGGCCATCCGCCAGCACCGCCACGGACAGGTCCGTGGTGCGCGCGGTGACGTCCGCGGCGCCGCCCTTGGGCAGGTTCACCTTGAGGCCCGTCTTCACGCCGCCGCCGGGGCCCTGCTGGACGATGACGGTGCTCGTCACCATGAAGATGATGAGCAGCACCAGCATCACGTCCGTCAGCGGCGTGATGTTGATCTCCGCGAACACGCCCTCGTTCTCGTCATCCGACCCTGGCGTCTTTCCCATGCCCATGGCGCGGTCTCCTTACGTCGAAGAGGGCGCGGGCTGCGCGTCCGGGCGGGGAGGGGAGGCGGGGGCTTCCACGACGGGGGGCACGCCCGCGGCGCGCTCCTTGAGCAGCTCGACGAACTCGTCGCCCAACAGGCGCAGCTCCACGAGCACGCGCGACAGCCGGGCCTGGAAGTAGTTGTAGAAGACCATGGCCATGACGGCCACGAGGATGCCCACGGCGGTGGCCACGAGCGCCTCGGAGATGCCCGTCATCACCGCCGACGTGCCGCCGGTGCCGCCGGCCTCCACGTCCAGGCCCAGGTCCTTGAACGAGCGCATGATGCCAGCCACGGTGCCGAACAGGCCCACGAACGGCGTCGTCGAGCCGATGGTGGCGAGGATCCACAGGTTGCGGCGCAGCTTGAGGCCCACCTGGGCGCGCTCGCGCTCCACCGCGGACTCGATGCCCGAGCCGCCCGTGGTGCGGGCCCGCTCCCAGCGCTCGAACCCCGCGAGGAAGATGTCGGCGGCCACCGCGTCGGAGCGCTCGGCCGTGGTGCGCGCGGCGGGCACGTCCCCTCGCAGCAGGTGCTTGTGGATGGTCTCTCCCAAGGCGCGCGAGCGCTCGCTCACCCCCCAGAGGGCGAGCAAACGTTCGATGGCCACGCCCAGCGCGACCACCGAGGCGGCCAGGAGCAGGGCAAGGGTGACACCGCCGAGGCGAAGGTAGTGCAGGAGATCGTTCAGGCTCATGGAGGATGACCGGGCAGGGCCGCCTGGCCCAGACTAGGACATATGAACCGCGCAGCCGCTGCAATCTTCCTGGCCCTGCTTTGTTCGGCCTGCCCCAAGCGACTCGAGTTTGGTCCAGAAGGCCGCATCAGCGACCCGCAGGTGCTCTACCAGCACGTGCGTGAGCGCCAGGCGCAGGTCGTCACGTTGGAGGGCGACGCGAAGGTGCACATCGAGTCGCCGCAGGGCAGCGGCACGCTCAGCATGTTCGTGGGCATCAGTCGCCCCGCGCTCGTCCACCTGGAGACGTTCGACTTCTTCAACCGGCCCGTCGCCTCGCTCACCAGCGACGGCGAGCGCTTCGGTCTGCTCCAGGCCCGCGAGAACACCTACTACCAAGGGCCCTCGAGTCCGGAGAACGTCTCGCGCTTCCTGCCCGTGGTGTTGCCGAGCGAGGAGCTGGTCGCCGTCATGCTCGGCCAGACCCCGCTCATTCCCCCGGAGCGGATGACGCTGGAGCTGGATGAGAAGAACCGGGTCTATGTGCTCACGCTCTACCGAGGCCCCGCGCGTCAGACGCTGCGCGTCGATCCGCGCTACCTGCGCGTGGTGAAGAGCGAGGTGAGCGGCGTGCCGGGCTACGACCTGGCGTTCGATGACTTCAAGCTGCGCGGCGAGCTGCTCTTCCCGGGGAAGGTCTCCCTGGATGCCGCCGCGGCCAATACCAGGCTGGAGCTTCGGTATCAGCGGGTGACACTCAACGGCCGGCCGGATCTCACACTCTACGAGTTGGCGGCCCCCGAGGGCGCGAAGGTGGTGGACGTGGACGCTCAGGGGCGCGAGCTGTCGGGCCCCCACCCGGTGGGTCCTCCGCCACCGGTGCCGGGCTCCTAGGCGGCCGGGCGCGGAAGAATCAGTGGTTTGGCCCAACTCGGGTACACTGGCCCCTACGACATGGCACAGATCAAGCTTGGCGAACTGCTGATCAAGGCGAACGTGCTCCAGGAGAGCCAGCTCAAGGCCGCGCTCGCCGAACAGGCGAAGTGGGGCGGAAAGCTGGGGGAGATCCTGGTCCGGATGAACCTCGTGTCCGAGGACATCCTGGTCCGCGCCCTGTCCAAGCAGCTCGGAATGCCCGCCGTGAACCTGGAGGCGGTGCAGAGCGTTCAGCCGCACGTGAAGGCGAAGATCTCCACGCAGACGGCGCGGGACTTCTCCGTGCTGCCGCTTCAGCTTCGGGATGAGGGCAAGACGCTGGTGGTGGCCATGTCGGATCCGCTCAACGTGCGGATGCTCGACGAGCTGCGCGCCATCACCAAGTGTCGCATCGTGGTGAACGTGGCGGGGCGGACGTCCATCGCGCGCGCGTTCGCCCGCATCTACGAGGAGACGGCCGAGCTGGAGGACGCGGACACCAACTTCAAGGTGGTGGACGCGCAGGGTCGCACTGTCGTCAAGAACCTCAAGGACCTGGACCCTGCCGCGGCCGCGGTGGTGAGCGCCGGGCCTCCTCCTCCGACGAGCGCGGCGCCCCGGAGCGCCGCGGCGCCTCGCGCGCAGGCGCCCGTGGTGGAGGCTCCTCCAGCCCGCGCTGGCGGCAGCCCGGCGGACATGCTCCGCAGCGTCGAGGACGTTCAGCGCAAGGAAGTGGCCGCGCTCAAGGCGATGGTCGAGCTGTGCATCGAGAAGGGCATCTTCTCGCGCGAGGAGTACCTCGCGAAGGTCAAGCGGTAGCCCTCACCCATGCGCAAGAAGATTGGCGAGCTGCTGGTCCAGGCCGGCGTGGTGACCGAGGAGCAGGTCAAGACCGCGCTGGCGTCCGTGCGTCGCGGCCAGGGACGGAAGCTGGGCGAGGTCCTCATCTCCCAAGGCGCGTGCAACACGACGGACATCGCGCGGGCGCTGGCGACTCAGTACGAGCTGCCCTTCGTGGAGCTGCCCGAGAACATCCCCGTCGCGGTGGCGTCGCTCGTGTCGGTGGACTTCCAGTCCGAGCACCGCATCCTCCCGTTCCGCCTGGAGTCAGAGGGGCGGGGCGAGAAGCTGCACGTGGCGGTGGAGGATCCGGCGGACCTGACCATCGTGGACGAGCTGCGGTTCCAGCTCAGCAAGCAGCTGCGCATCTTCGTCGCGTCACCTGACGACATGGACACCGCGCTGGCGCGTGCCCGGGGAGAGCCCTTGGACATCGTGGAGGCAGAGCCACTCGACGAGGAGCCGGTCGCTGCTCCGCCGCGTCCGCGTCCAGCCGCGAGCGCCGCGGCGATGCCCTGGGAGCTGCCCCCGCCTCCGCCGGACGAGTCCAAGTCCTCAGGCGTCGATGTGCTGGAGGACTTGCTCGGGGCGAAGGCGCGCCCGAGTCCCGCGAAGCCGCCGCCGCCGCCCGTTCCGGATGAGGATGAGGCGGAGTCCGGGTCGGGCAAGCCGCGCGTCCCGGTGGTGATGTTCGGGGGCGCCGCGCAGGGCTTGCGACCGTCGGTGGTGCTCACGCCCACGCCCAGCTTCTCGGACGAGGACCTGGCGGTGCTGGACGACCTCGACCGCCTGTCCAAGGGCGAGGAGCCGAGCCTCGACACGGAGAAGGTGAAGCCCGCGCGCATGGTGGCGAGCCTCATCCGGTTGCTGATCCGCAAGGGACTCATCCAGGAGTCGGAGTTCCTGGAGGAGCTGGCGCGGAAGTGACCGTCGGGACGCACCCCGCCTCCGCCGAGCCCGTGCTGGAGGTGCGAGGGCTGACCACGGAGCTGCGGTTGGAGGGCGGCCCGGTGCGCGCCGTGGACGGCGTGTCGTTCTCGGTCCCAGCGGGGAGCACGCTCGGCGTGGTGGGCGAGAGCGGCTGCGGCAAGAGCCTGACCGCGTTGTCGGTGATGCGGCTCGTCCCCGAGCCTGTCGCGCGCATCGTCTCAGGTGAAGTCCGCCTGAGTGGTGTGGACCTCCTGTTGCTCCCGGAGGCGCGGATGCGCGAGGTGCGCGGACGCGCGCTGGGCATGGTGTTCCAGGAGCCGATGACCTCGCTCAACCCCGTGCACACGGTGGGCGAGCAGCTCGCCGAAGGACCTCGGCTCCACCTGGGGGAGTCCCGCCGTCGCGCGCGCGAGCGGGCCGTGGAGTTGCTGCGCACCGTGGGCATTCCGGCGCCCGAGGAGCGCGTGGACGCCTATCCGCACCAGCTCTCCGGGGGCATGCGCCAGCGGGTGATGATCGCGATGGCGCTCGCGTGCGACCCCTCGGTGCTCATCGCGGACGAGCCAACAACTGCATTGGACGTCACGGTCCAGGCGCAGATTCTGGAGCTGCTCAAGCGCGTGCAGGCAGCGCGTCACATGGCCGTGCTGCTCATCACCCACGATCTGGGCGTGGTGGCGGGGCAGTGCGACACCGTCGCGGTGATGTACGCGGGCAGGGTGGTGGAGCACGCGCCCGTGCGCGAGCTGTTCGCGCATCCCGCGCACCCGTACACGGCGGGGCTGTTGCGCTCGATTCCCTCCTGGGATGCGGCACGCGGGGAGTCGGCGGAAGGCGCGCGTCCCCGGCTGCGCGCCATCCCGGGCATGGTGCCTTCCCTGCGACAGCTCCCGAAGGGCTGTGCCTTTCGCGAGCGCTGCGAGCGAGCCGTGGAGCGCTGTGCCCAGGTCGCGCCGCCGCTGGAGGTGAAGCGAGGGACGCAGCTCGCCGCATGTCATCAGCCGGTGCCCGTGTCATGACCGCGCCGCTCGTCCAGGTCCGGGGCTTGAAGGTGCACTTCCCGGTGCGTCGAGGACTGCTAGGGCGGACCCACGGGTGGGTGCGCGCGGTCGAAGGCGTGGACTTCGACGTGGCGCGAGGCGAGACGCTCGGCGTGGTGGGCGAGAGCGGTTGCGGCAAGAGCACCCTCGGGCGCGCATTGCTCCAACTGGTGGACATCACCCAGGGCTCCGTTCGTTTCGACGGGCAGGAGCTGGTGGGGCTCTCTCAACGGCGCGTTCGTCCGCTGCGGCGGCGCATGCAGCTCGTCTTCCAGGACCCGTTCGCGTCGCTCAATCCCCGGATGACCGTGCGGGACATCCTGAGCGAGCCCTTCGTCATCCACGGGCTGGCGCGCGGCGCGGAGCGAGCGCGCGAGCTGCACGGTCTGCTGGACGTCCTCGGGTTGCCGAAGGACGCGCTGGAGCGCTATCCGCACGAGTTCTCCGGCGGTCAGCGCCAACGCATCGGGATTGCACGTGCCATCGCGTTGCGCCCGGAGCTGGTGGTGGCGGACGAGCCGCTGAGCGCGCTCGATGTCTCCATCCAGGCGCAGATCGTCAACCTGCTGGCGGACCTTCAGCGCGAGCGAGGGCTGACCTACGTCTTCATCGCGCACGACCTCAAGGTCGTGGAGTACCTCTCCACCCGCGTGGCGGTGATGTACCTGGGCCGCATCGTGGAGCTGGCTCCGGCGCGGCGGCTGTCGCAGGGGGCTCGGCATCCGTACACCCGCGCGTTGCTGTCCGCGGTGCCCGTGCCCGACCCGATGCATCCGCGCACGCGCCAGGTCCTGCCGGGCGAGCCGCCGTCCCCGCTGTCTCCGCCGGCGGGGTGCGCGTTCCATCCTCGGTGCCCGCAGGCAATGGAGCGGTGCCGGCGCGAGTCACCCCCGCTGTATCCGTTGGCCTCGGGGCACTCGGTCGCCTGCTTCCTCGCGGAAGGCGACGCGCTCGGTGCCGCCCAGGCTTCTTCCCTCGCAGGAGGTTCCGGTGTTCTGGCTCAGCCATCATCACCCGGATGAGTACAACCGCACCTACCTGCTGGGCGGCGTGCGCGTGTGCGCGCGTTGCCTGGGCACGTATCCGGTCCTGGTCGCTGTCTTCCTCGCGCTCTTCGCCCTGCGCGCGCCGCTGATGTTCGGCGCGGAGGTGCCGGTGGGGCTCGTGCTCGTGACGCCCGCGGTCGTCGACTGGGCGGTGGGACGCTTCCGGCCTGGCGCAGGGTCCAACGCCCTGCGCTCGTTGACCGGCGTATTGCTGGGCGCGGGGCTCGGACGCTCGCTGTTCATTCACGTCCAAAGGCCATTGCCCACGGTCCTCTTGGCTCAAAGCGCGCTGGTGACAGCCGTCGCAGTCCCTGTCATTCTGGCTACTTACCGGAAGCCACGTCCGGAATAGACCCTGACCGCGGCATGGTCCGTTAGAGGGCCTGGGCGGTGGGAAGGGAAAGCACCCGTGGCTCCATGAGCAATGGGGGAGTGTTGGGACCGGAGATCTCAGACGAGCGGCTGATGCTCGCCTTCCAGGCGGGAGATGCTCGTGCATTCGAGGCCCTGGTGCGCAGGCACCGGGCGCCGGTCTTCAACTTCATCCTGCGCTTCGTCGGTCACCGGTCGCGGGCGGAGGACGTGCTGCAGGAGACGTGGCTCAAGGTCGTGCGCAGCGCCCGGGAGTACGAGCCCAAGGCCAAGCTGACGACGTGGCTCTACACCATTGCGAGGAACCTCTGCGTGGACAGCACGCGCAAAGAGAGCTACCGCCAGACCTCCTCCTTGGAGGCACCCGCCGCCGGCACCGACGGCGACGAGGGGCGTGCGCTCGGGGAGAGCCTTCCGGACGAAGGCGCCAGCCCGGAGCGGGGCGCTCACAACGCGCGGCTGCGACCCTTGTTGGAGCGTGCGCTCGCCAGCCTTCCAGAAGAGCAACGCGAGGTCTTCATCCTCCGTGAGTACAGCGGCATCCCCTTCAAGGAGATCGCCGAGGTGACGGGCGTGTCCGAGAACACAGTGAAGAGTCGGATGCGCTACGCGCTGGAGGCGCTGCGCCGACGCCTGGGCGAACTGGGCGTGGACGGCGATCTGGCGGAGGATGGAAGGACGGTGGCGGGATGAAAGCGCAGAATCCACACGCGCACGAGGACCGGCTCCTCGACTTCGCCTATGGCGAGCTGCCAGGCCCCGAGGCTCAGGCCGTGGAGGCGCACCTGCAAGGGTGTGTCCGGTGCGCGCGGGCCCTGGAGGACATCCGAGGCGTGCGCGTCACCATGGCCCAGCTCGCCGACGAGCCCGCGCCCGACGCGGGGCTGGAGTCCTTGCTCGCTTATGCGAACCAGGCCGCCCGTCGCGCGGTGGCGGGGCCCGAGCCCAAGCCTTCGCGGTGGCGTCGCTGGCTCCTGCCCGTGGCGGGACTGGCCGCGGTGAGCACCCTGGGCATCCTGTCCATCACGGTGAACGAGAACCTGAAGCTGGCCCCTCCGCTGAAGGAGGCGGACGTCGTGGGTGCCAAGTCGCCCGGCGCGCCGCCCGCGGTCAGCGCGACGCCTGGACTCGAGGCCAAAGCCAAAGGCGCAGTGGCTCCGGCCGCGGCGCCGCGCGACGAGGAGGCCTTGCTGGACAAGGCTGCTCCGAAGCGCAGGGATCGAGGGGCCTACCCGGATCGCTCGGCGGAGTGGATGAACGCCGGCAGCGGGGGGGGGCTGGACACGCGCGCCGAGAAGAGCGCGCCCTCGAAGAAGCAGGTGCTGGAGCTCGGTCAGAAGGACCGGCCACCGCCGCCTCCTCCTCCCGCGCCCACGGCGGCCGTTGTCACTCCCGAGCCCTTGGCGCAGGCCGTCGCCGGACCGCGCTACGACGACTTCGCCAAGGAGGAGCGCTCGTCCTTGCGCATCGGAGGTGCCTCTCGCGCACAGGCAGTGGCGGGCGAGGCGGAAGCCTCCGACGGGCTCGCGGAGAATGCCCCCAGCGCCTCCGCACCAGCCGGTCGAGGAGTCCCAGCCGAAGCTCCGAAAGATGTCGAGGCGCCGAAGCCTGTCGTGGTGTCCAAGCCCGTGAGCAAGGCTGCCCCCGCTCCGTCGCGGCCGTCCGAGCAGGACATGGAGCTCCCGCGCACCTCCGTGGGGAGCGTCATGCCCGGCAAGGCGGATCCGTCAAATCAGGCCCCCAGTCAGGCTCCGATGGCGACTCCCTCGTTGACCTGGCAGGACCTGTCTCGGCAGGCGCAAGCGGCGGCGAGCCAGGGGGATGACGTCCGCGAGCTGCGCCTCCTGCGACAGGCCTTGAGTTCCGGAGCCCCCCGGACGGAGCGCATTCGCATCCTCAACCGCATGTGCGAGCTGGAGTCCGCCCTGGGGCAGGACGACGCGGCGGAGGCGACCTGCAATCGTGCCTTGGCCGAAGCCCCCAACTCGCGAGCAGCCGAGGTGGCGCTGAAGCGGATGCGCAAGAAGTCCGCGCCGGAGCCGGCCCCGGCGGCTGCCTCGCCGGCGCCCCCTCGGACTGAGCCGCCCAACGGCGGAGCCCGCTGAGAGGGTTTGTGTACTTGGCGTGAGAAATTGAGACACCCTGAGCGAGGGTGTTTCGCGACAGTCCATTTGACCGATGCGTCATGTGGGCTGTGCTCTCGATAATGACGACATGAGGCGGTCTGAGAAGGTTGGGGTGGGGGAGTCTGGCCAGGTGGCCGTCGAGTCGGCACTCGTGATGCCGCTCATGGTGTTCCTGGCGCTTGGAATCATCCAGCTCACGATGATCCAGCACGCGAAGCTGATGACGGAGTATGCGGCGTATCAAGCCGCGCGCGCGGGCATCGTCTGGAACGGCAACAACGAGCGCATGCACGACGCGGCCATCGTCGCGTTGCTGCCCACCATGGGGCGCACGGACGACATCGTCGAGCTGGGCAAGACCTGGGGAAAGCACCAGCTCTATGACAAGGCGATGCGCGCGCTGGCGTGGGGCGGCGGCGTCGTGCCGGAGTCGCTGAACGGCTCCAACCTCTTCGGCATCATCCGGGTGGACACCGTCAACCCGGCCTACTTCACGCCCATCGACACCATCTGGAAGCTGCGCGCGGGCTACAACTGGCAGGAGCTGGACTTCGACGGCGCGGACAGCTTCCCGGAAGTGCCCGGCCTCGAGTCGAAGATCATCAAGTTCTTCAACCTGCCCGAGCCGGACGAATCCGAGACCGTCTACCGCAAGGCCACGCGTCTCACCATCCGCCTGCGCTACTGGTACGAGATGCGCGTGCCGTTCGCCAACTGGGTCATCTTCTACGCGTGGTACGCCTCCAACGCGCAGGTCGCGCTGCGCGGCGCCATTGATCGCCCGACGCTGGAGCAGAAGGCGAACATGACGAACCGCACGAAGGACATCAGCGCCCTGCGTGGCAAGGCGCGAGGAATGGACCACGAAGAGGGCTACAACACGGTCTACGCCCCGGAGATGTGGGTCCTCTGGGGGCTGGCGGATGGCAGCATCCCCCTCGTCTCGAAGCTGGTCGGCAAGCGCTACTTCCTGCCCTTGACGGCCACCTACACCATGCGGATGCAGTCCAACTTCCACCGCAAGTGGATCATGCACCTCAAGCCCGACTGGGGCCTGTAAGAGGAATTGCCCCATGTTCACCCGGACCCTCCGACAGAGTTTTCGTCGCCAGGAAGGCCAGGCGCTGGTGCTTGCCGCGCTGTTGGTACTGGTGATGTCCATCGCGGTCGTCACGACCGTCAACATCGGTCATACCGTCCACGAGCGCATCCGCCTGCAGAACACCGCGGACGCGGCCGCCTACTCCATGTCCGCCATGGAGGCGCGGGCGTTCAACTTCTACGCCTACGCCAACCGCACCCAGGCGTCGCACTACGTCTCCGCGATGATGTGGCAGTCGCTGCTGTCACTCATCTATTTCGCGGAGGCCTTCCTCGCGGACACGTATGGATTCATGAAGACGCTGAATCCATGCGCCGGTAAATCCAAGAACATATTCTGGAAGGTCGCTTGTCCCATCCTCGAAGCCTTGCCTTACATCGGGCAGGTTTTGAAAATCATAGACAAGGCGATGGATGCCTGGCGGATGATCGTCAAGGCATTCCATATGCTTGTCCGGACGACCAACCCAGACAAGCTCATTGGCAAATTCATCATTCCCACCCACCGGGTACTCAACAGCGTCCTGTTCTTCGCCTCGCAAGCGGTGATGATGTCGGCGTCCACGCACGTATTGCAGACCACCGACACGGTCATTGCGGACAATGACAAGAACATCAACTCGCTGGTCAGCCAGGGGGTCACGGGCGTCATCAGCCAGTGTCTCTTCGATCAGGCTCACTTCCCGGAGGCAGGTGGGCGTCCGCTGGGCGTGCCTGTCAATCCGTTCAAGCCGATCAAACCCGAGGCGTGGCGACACGATGAGAAGGAGGCGCGCGCCAAGCGAGCCATGGGCGCGGTGGCCAACGCCACCCGCTATGCGTGCGACTCGAAGGGCAGCCTGGGCGTGGGCAGCGTGGACCTCATCTCCTGCCAGGAGCGCTTCATCACGTCCCGTCGCCTGGGAGACCTGATTCCGCTGCCGGACTGGCTGGGCATCCTCCGCGACTGGCTCAACAACGAGATCGACATCCCCGGCGTGTTCAGCTTCGGCAAGCTGGGCCAGACGCGTCTGCTCACGGTCAACAACCCGGACCGGGCGAAGATCGTCAAGACCAACACCGCCCGCAACTACATCCGGGATTGGCGTGAGGGCATCGCGCCGTCGCTCGGCAGCATGGCCCAGGGCGACAACATGGGCTCGGATGACTTGTATTGGCTGAAGTTCGGACCGGCCAACATCCCGGGCTTCCGCAACCCGCTGTCCTGCAAGACCGACGTGAAGGACCCCAGCGAGTGCTGGGGAGATCCGCGCAAGGGTCTCAAGGACACGGGCGGCAAGTACATGCCGTACCAGTACATGGCCAAGACGAGCATCTGGGCCATGAACGCCACCGAGGGTTCATTCCAGAACGGCGGCGTGCACTGGCGCGTGCATCCTCAGCGCATGCCCACCGGTGACACCACGTGGCGCGGGTACACGCGCCCTAGTGGCCCCGAGGGTGAAGTGGGCGTCACGGAGCACAAGATCTGCACCTTGCCCGTGTGCTTCCTGGGGGCGGGGAAGATCAGCGTGTACACGGCGAACGTGCACCCGGCCGAGGACACGAATCACCCGTGGGGCGGCGTCGTCCCGTTCATGCACTTCGAGCCCGGTCAGTTCGACGGTGTCTGCGCTCGCAAGGCGAGCACGGAGACGGCGGCGAAGCGCGACCGGTTCGACTTCAACCAGCCGTCCACCTGGGTGGCGCTGAACAAGTCGCCGGACGAGGTCATGAACAAGGACCTCAAGGACAAGGACGCTGGCACGAACGCGCCCGCGCAGCTCAACGACCAGGGCAAGGTGAAGTTCGCCTTCACGAGCGACAGCAAGGGCCTGGAGATGAAGAACGACCGGAAGAAGTTCGCGGGCTTCGTCGAGGGACTCAACGTCATCACCCGCGGCCAGACGTACTACCACCGGCCGGGCAACTGGACGGAGCATCCGAACTTCTTCAATCCCTACTGGCGCCCGCGACTGGCGTCCGTGTACCAGGGCCGAGGCACGCTGCCGCTCATCACGACGCTGGAGTCACAGCTCCCCACCCAGGTTCGCGGCATCGCGGCCAAGGTCATCACCCATTGAGCCTCGCCATGTTCCACGCGCGCACACGGAAGCCGTCGCGACGGGGCGCCGCCACCGTCGAGTTCGCGGTCATCATCCCCGTGCTGGTGATGATCCTGATGTTCAGCATGTACCTCACCGAGTTGGTGAGGGCGAAGCTGAAGCTCCTGGAGATGGCGCGGTACACCACCTTCGAGATGACCAGCTACACGCTGAGCGACATCGCCAAGGCGGAGCATGACGCCGCCTTCGATGACGCGAAGAAGGAGGCGCTGGAGGAGGCCCTCGAGCGCTACAAGGACATGGACTCGGTGGAGCCCAATGCCCGCGCGGGTAACTTCATCGCGAACTACACGAACGTGAAGGCCGAGGTCACCAACCGCGAGGTGCCGTTCATCGAGGGTGGCCTGGTGCTGGGCAACTCGGGGGAGGGCTGGGCCTCGGACGTGCTGGGCGCGGTGAATGGTGGCGCCAAGGGTCTGCTCAACTTCTGGAAGCTCAACACCAAGGGGTGGGTGGACACGAGCGTGAGCATGAAGTTCGCCAACTCCATCCTGCCCAAGCGGTACCTGGAGGAGTCTGGGTCGGGTGGCTTCTTCAAGGTGAACACGTTCGGCAATCGCAACCTGGCGAACCTGGAGCTGAAGTCTCACTTCTCCATGTACGCCACGGGTTGGAACCTGCCGGACGGTGGCGACGCGGTCATCAATGGCAGACGCGCGGGTGGCCATACGGCGGGCGGAGATCCGCACGGCCTCTACCAGCAGGTCAATCGCATGACCTTCCTGGGCGTGAAGGCGAAGATCGAGAGTTCGCCGCTGGGAAGCGTCCTGGACTTCTTCAAGAAGTTCTCGCCCGCGTTCCTGGGCACGTTCGTCATCTCCAAGAACTACGGCCTTCCGGGCACGCTGGAGTGCGCGGGCGTCAACACGTTCCCCGCCAATGGCGTCCACGGCCTCCAGGACCAGATGACCAAGTCCAAGTCGCTCTTGGACTACGAGCGGCCCCAGTGCTTCGACACCGCGCCGTTCCGCGACCGGGAGTTGGAGAAGTCGCAGTACATCAAGATCTTCGAGGCGCGCGGCGAGAACTTCATGGGCTGCAAGAACGCGCAGGCCGAGGACCCGTCCGCCGCCAACAGCGTGGCCGCCACCAAGGGCGATGAGAACCAGGACATCCGAAATTGTGAGTAGCGCGGCGGCGCGGCGGGGTCTGGTCCTCGTGTTGCTGCTCGGGGCGCTCAGTGCGAGCGCTCAGCAGGAGCTGCCCGTGTATCCGGGCACCGTCCACACGCGCATCGGGAACGATCTGGTCATCGCGGGGGAGTACTACCGCATGGCCTACTTCCTCACCGACGACCCGATGGACAAGGTCGTGGACTACTTCGTCAAGCAGTGGCGCTCCCAGGGCTATCCCACCGCGGTGGATGGCGACCTGAAGGAAGAGGCAGTCGTCTCGGCGCTCTACACACGCGAGGGACTCCAGCGCGGGGTGGTGCTGCGGCGGCATCTGGGGAAGACGCTCGGGTTCACGGTGTTGCGCGACCTGTGGATGAGCGCGCCCAAGAGTCCCGCGTCGGGGCTGGTAAAGTTGGAGGGCACGTTGTTCAGCGAGGACCTCGCGTCGCGCGACGTGACCGGAGGGGCGCAGCATCGCTCGGCGCTCATCGAGGGAGACATGGCCACGGTGCGCCAGCGCGTGGTGCAGGAGATGACCAAGCAAGGCTATTCGCCGGTGCGCGAGTCCGCGGTGAAGGTGGGCGGACAGACGCGCGTGACGCTGGAGCACGCGCGCAAGGGCGAGCAGGTGGTCACCAATCTGAGTCCCGTGGACGAGGGCGTCACCGCCATGCTGCAGATGTGGGTGGGCTCGGATCGCCCGGACGGCGTTCCCAACGACGCCGCGGTGCGCGAGAGCAAGGCCGCGTACGAGCGCGCGCAGAAGACCCAGAAGGAGGCAGCGCCGTGAGGGGCTGGGTGGCGATGGTGGCGTTGGCCGTGGGGTTGGTGGCTTCGCCCGGTCGGGCGAGCGCTCCTCCGCCCATGATGCGCGCGTTGATGGACCACATGGCCCGCGGCGTGCGCAGCGCCCAGGTGGGCGACTGGGTGACGTACAAGCTCGATGGGGGCGGAGCGCGCGTCCACTACTGGCGGCTGGCCTTCGTGGGACAGGAGAAGGACCGGCATGGTCGCGACGCGATGTGGCTGGAGATCGAGATTGGCACCCATCCGGCCATGCGCGCGCCCCTGGGGCAAATGAAGATGCTGGTGGCGCTGGAGGGGGCGGGGACGCAGGAGCCCATCACCCGCCTCATCGCTTCGGCGGGCTATGGCAAGCCGCAGGAGTACTCGTCCGAGGCGCTGGAGCACGTGTTGAAGGAGGGCCGCGAGCGTCCGGATGGGCCTCCCGAGGCACCGCCCACCGCGGCGGAGCGAGCGCTGCCTCCGCCCGTGATACGGTCCGGCCGCGAGGCGAGGTTGATGACGCAGGCGGGCTCCGTCACCGCGGTGCCAGTCGAGGTCGTGCTGCGCTCCACCGTGTTGAAGCGCATGTGGATGAGCCGGGAGATTCCCATCATGCATCTGGCGAAGATCGAGATTCCGGGGATCGGCCAGAGCATGGAGGTCGTGGAGCACGGCGTGGACGCGCAGCCCCGCATCCGCATGCCCACCCCCACCGAGGTGCCCATCCGGTTGGAGTACGCGGACCAGGCCTTCGGCAAGCTGCCGTGGTTGCAGGAAGAGGAGCCCCATCCATGAAGCCCGCGAAGTCGTCGCAGCGCGCCGCTCGCCGCGCCCGTCGCGGTCAGGCGATGGTTGAGTACTCCATGCTCAACTGGGTCCTCGTCGTGGCGCTCGTGGTGGGCGCCTCGGTGAAGATCCGCTGGAGCGCGGACAAGCAAGCCAACGTCATCGACCTCTTCATGGAGGCGTACCAGGTTTATTACGACTCGTATTACTTCGTGCTGAACCTGCCGTTCCCGTGAAGTCGGCCTCGAAGGGCGCACTCGCGACTTCCTCCGCGGGTCTGCGTTGGGTGCACGCCATCATCTTCCTGGGACTGGCGGCGCT
The DNA here is from genome assembly GCA_016458225.1 of Myxococcaceae bacterium JPH2. Lineage (NCBI taxonomy): Bacteria > Pseudomonadati > Myxococcota > Myxococcia > Myxococcales > Myxococcaceae > Myxococcaceae bacterium JPH2. The sequence goes on from JAEMGR010000017.1 coordinate 59,005, forward strand.
CGTCTTCGGCGCGGCCTTTCCCGAGTGGCAGTACCTGGGCGAAGTCGCAGGCTGGCCCTACCACGTGGGCGAGCCGCCGCGCGGTGTGCTGCTGGTGGGCTCGGTCCTCACTGCCGTGGGGGTCCTGAGGTTGGGCGTGGCGCTCGTGCGCTCCGCCTCCGCTCCCCTGTGGGCCTCGGTCGGCATTCTGTTGGGCGTGCTGGCCACGATGCTCACGGGCTCCTGGGGCCCGCCGCAGGAGCGCTCCGAGCGTGCGGCGAACCTGGCCATCCTGTCCTCCGCGCGTCGCGTCCATCTGAGATGGGTGGGCGTGCTGCAGGAGGAGGGCGAGGTGCCGGCGAGCCGCGAGCCGTGGGAGGAGTCGCTCGCGGCGGTGACTCAGACCGCCTCGCGCGTCAGCGATCGCTTCTTCCGTCGGGTGCCGCCACGCCTGGTGTGGCTGTCAGCGCCGGATGCTCGACCCACTCCGCTCGTGCCGGGCGACGTCTGGGTCTTCGTGTCGCCCGACGGGATCGCGTTCGAGGTTCGCGCGGTGGGGGTGGAGGACGGGCAGCCCGTGTTCCTTCACGACGAGACGGGCGCCCCCGTCGTCCTGCGCGGCCTGTTCAATCCGGACCTGCCTCCCACCCAGCCCCGCGAACCCTGAGCGGCGGCCAGGGCCCGCACTCTCCTGTTGCCCGGAGCGCCTCCCTCGGCGACGCTTCACAGGGCCGGGTCTGAACGGACCCGACATCGCGTGAGTCTCCGGGAGAAATAACGCATGAAGTCGATGACGTGGCTGCGGATGGCGGCGGTGGGCCTGCTGGTCCTGTCGGGGTGCAGCGAAGACAAGGACGGTGGAGGCGGCGGAGGGGCAGGGGACAAGGCGGGGTTCGGGGATGATCGGGGCCGGCCGGTGGGGGCCGCGTGGTCGCTGCCGACGGGGCTGCGGCTCGACGGGGACCTGACGGGCACGGACGACGATGGCTACTGCGGCCCGGTGCAGCTGGATCCGGTGGGCTCGGGGTTCATGGTCCGGGCGTGCTTGCCGGTCCGCAACGATGGTGTCGTGGGCATTCCGCTCGACCTGCCGGCGGGGCTCATCCTCGTGGCATCCTCTCCCGACTACCAGCACGGGGTCCTGCTGGAGGACTCGCACGTGGTCATCTACCCCGGTGGCGCTGACGCGGGCCCCGAGGTGAAGGGCGGGCCGCTGCCCATCCATGCCTTCTGCCTCAACCACAGTCGATCCGCCTCCGAGCCGAAGGCGCGCTACACGCTGGGGCCCATCACCCAGAACGCGCAGGTCAAGGAGCTGATCTCGCTCATCAAGGGCAAGAACGTCGCGGAGGATGGCTCGAAGGTGGAGGTGGTCCAGGAGGCCCTCTGGCACATCACTGACGGCAGCGGCTTGACCGCGGATGATCGCGCGGCGCTCGCCGAACTGTGACGTGCCGCGACGGGGAGGGGATGGCGCGGGAAACTGCTCTGTCGCGAGAGGTGGTTTTGACACCTGCTCTATCACACGGCTAACATCCGCCGCCGTTTGCCGCTGGGCGCCGTACCCCCTTGGAAAGACTCGCCGCCATGACGGCGCCCCCCCGTTCTGGAGGTTCCTGAACCATGCTGAAGGGTAAGACTCCCCTCATCGTCGCGCTCGTGCTCGGACTGCTCGCGGGCGTCGTGGCCTATTCGGCCATCAAGAAGAAGGAAGCCGACGTTCGTCGTGGCTGGAACCTCGTGCCGGTCGTCGTGGCGGCCCAGGACATGCCCGAAGGCACGGTCATCAACTACGAGATGATCTCGCAGCGCTCGGTGCCCGAGCAGTTCGTCACGTCGTCCGTGGTGAAGCCGGACTCCGCTGGCTACATCGTGAACCAGAAGGTGCTGGTGGCGCTGCAGGCCGGCGACCCCATCCTCTGGAGCCAGTTCGAGACGACGAAGGCGGCCGAGCGCCTCTCCACCAAGGTGCAGAAGAAGGCCCGCGCCATCACCATCGAGGCCAAGCCGACCACGGCCGTGGGTGGCTGGATTCGCCCCAACGACCACGTGGACATCATCGGCACGTTCCTGGATCCGCAGTCCCAGGAGAACGTGGCCGTGACGCTGCTCCAGAACATCATCGTGGTGGCGACCGGAAAGATCACCGGTACCACCAACGTGAACCTCATCCCGGAGAACCAGCGCGACTACGCGAACGTGTCGCTGATGGTGCTGCCGGAAGAGGCGGAGATCCTGGTGCTCGCGACGGAGCTGGGTCAGCTGACCCTGTCGCTGCGCAACGAGGACGACGTCGATATGATCGAGGAGCGCGGCCGCGCCACCATCAGCACGCTGCTGTCCGGCGAGCGCACCCGCGTCCTGGAGCAGAAGCGCCGGGAGATCATCCAGATCATCAAGGGCGGGACCTCGGAAAAGGCCGCGGCCGCCGGTTCGCCGTAAGCGCCGCGCGCTGATCGCGACGTCTCGCCCCCGTCCCCCAGGGAACCGCGCGCATGCTTGCAGGAATCGTCCTCCTCCTCGTCACCGGCTCGGTCTTCTTCTTCAGCCTGGTGATCTTCAGCGTCCTGTCGAAGGCGTATGAGCAGTACCAGGAGCGGTACGTCGCCAAGTCGATGAACGACTTGAGCGACATGTTCCTCTTCATCGACGCACGGCAGATGTTGGTCCTCAACATCGCGTGCATGTGCTTGCTCGGCATCCTGAGCTACATCGTCTTCAACCCCGTGCTCGCGGTGGCCTCGACGGTGTTCGGCTTCTTCCTGCCGATGATCCTGGTGAAGTACTACCGCAAGCGCCGCATCAAGAAGTTCAACGTCCAGTTGGTGGACGCGCTGCAGGCCATGGCCAACGCGTTCAAGGCGGGTCTCACCTTCCCGCAGGCCATCGAGCACGTGGCCCGCGAGGCGCAGCCGCCGCTGTCCCAGGAGTTCGGCCTCTTCGTCAAAGAGGTGAAGCTGGGCGTGCCGCTGGAGGAGTCGCTCATCAACATGGGGCGCCGCGTGGGCAGTGACGACCTGGAGCTGGTCGTCGTCTCCACGAACATCGCGCGCCAACTGGGCGGCAACATGGCGGAGATGTTCGAGACCATCTCCGCGGTGATTCGCGAGCGCTTCCGTCTGGAAGGCAAGATCGACGCGCTCACGTCCCAGGGCAAGTTGCAGGGATGGATTGTGGCGGCCATGCCGGGCGTGCTGGGCATGGTGCTCAACTACATGCGTCCGGACCTGATGGAGCCGATGATGAACCACATCTTCGGCTACGTGCTGGTGACCATCATCGCCATCATGGAGATCCTCGGGATCTTGATCATCCGGCGCATCGTCAACATCGACATCTGAGAGGCGCACCGTGCAGGACATCCTCACAGTCATCCTGATCATCGGCTCGGCGCTTCTCACCGCGGCGGCGGTGGCGTTCCTGGGCATCGGTCTGTACCAGAACGTCTTCGAGCGCTTCTTGTCGGAGGTCCGCGACGAGTCGGGCGGCGGCATGAAGGGCGCCGGCTCGGTGGCCATCCGCAAGCTGGGCGTCATCAACCGGCGCTTCATGTGGCCGTCGTATGAGGCCAAGGCGCGGCGCAAGCTCATCAAGGCGGGCGAGCCCCAGGGCTACAAGCCGGAAGACATCATGGCCATGCAGGAGGTCAGCGCCGTGCTGGCGCTCATCTTCGGCCTGTTCGCCTGCAATGCCTTGAACGCGACGTTCGCGTGGGCGCTGCTGGTGATGTTGATCGGCCTCTACTACCCGCTCTTGTGGCTGAACGATCAGGTGAAGAAGCGCCACCTGGCCATCAGCCGCGCGCTGCCGTACAGCCTGGACCTGCTGACGCTGTCGGTGGAGGCCGGTCTGGACTTCACGGGCGCGCTCGCGAAGGTGGTGGAGAAGGGCAAGGCGGGCGCGCTGCGCGAGGAGCTGCAGCTGGTCCTCAAGCAGCTCAAGATGGGCAAGACGCGCGAAGAGGCGCTCAAGAGCATGATCGTCCGCGTGGACCTGCCGCCGCTCACCACGTTCGTCACGGCGCTCATCCAGGCGGACAAGATGGGCACCAGCTTGGGCAAGGTGCTGCGCATCCAGTCGACCCAGATGCGCATCGACCGCACCCAGCGCGCTGAGAAGCTGGCCGGCGAGGCCCCCGTGAAGATGCTCTTCCCGCTCATCGCGTGCATCTTCCCCACGGTCTTCATGGTGCTGTTCGGCCCCATCGTGTTCCAGTTCTTCTTCGGCGAGCTCGCGGGGTAGTCCTCTGCCTATCCGGCTCACCATTACCCAGGGGCTCCAGCAGGGGCGGGAGCTCGTTTTCGAGTCGGCCGAGGTGAAGATCGGTCGGACCTCGGAGAACGACCTGGTCCTGCACGACCACGGGGTGTCGCGGCGACACGCGAACCTCGTGGAGCGGGGAGGTCAGTACTTCGCCAGCGACCTGGGGAGCTCCAACGGCACCCTGGTCAACGGACTGAAGCTGGCGGCGGAGCAGCAGCTTCGCGACGGCGACCTCATCACCGTGGGGCCCGTGTCGTTCACCTTCGTCTGGGTCCCACCCGAGGGAGACGAGGACGCCACGCGCCCCATCCGGCGCGAGCTGCTCCGCGCCCATGTGTCTCCCGCGGGGAAGGGGACCGCGGAGCTGGCCGCGCTGGAGTCGGCGCCCACCGGCTTCCGGCCCGCGCTCGTGATTCCCGATCCGCCCGCCGCGGTGAGTGGCGGCGCCAGTGCGAGCCCCAGCGCGCTCGACAAGGTCGCGCCGAGCCCCGCCCCGGTCCGAGCCACGGGGGCGAAGGAGCCGCTGTCCGCCGCGGAGCGCGCGCGCCACCGCCGGGAGCTGCAGGGCTCGGTTCAGGGGCAGGTGCGCCTGTGGTGGGAGGGGATGCCTCGGGTGGCCCGATGGGGCGCCGCGAGCGTCGCCGGCCTGGGCCTGCTGTCGCTCGTGGCCGTGGTCGTCTGGGCCGTGGTGTTCCGCTCGGAGGGCGGCATCGGGCGGGGCGCGGAGCCCTCATTGGTGGGGGCGGAGGCGCTGGCGGACTCCTTCGGTCTGGGGAAGGACGTCACGTGGGAGCGGGTGGACCAGAAGGCGTTCGATTTCACCTTCGTGTCCCCCACGCGCGCGCTGGCGGTGCTGCACTACCAGGCGCGAGACATCTCGAAGGAAGAAGTGAACCTGGTGCTCAACGGCGTGGAGGTGGGCTGGGTGCCCGCGGACACGAACGCCACGGCGGAGCGGGAGATCGAGCAGCTCCTCCCGGTGGGCGTGCTGCGCCGGGGCCAGCACAACCAGATCCTCTTCGACAACGTCCGCAACCCACCGGGCCATGAGACGTGGCGCGTGTGGAACCTGCGGCTGGAGGTCATCCCCGTTCCCGAGCTGCCGCCGGATCAGCTCCTGGCGAGCGCGCGCCAGTACGCCTCGGCGGGCAAGAAGTTCTACGAGCTGCGGGACGTGGGCGCGGAGAACCTGTTCAAGGCGTGGCAGCAGTACCGCTTCGCCTGGGTGACGTTGGAGGCGCTGGAGACCAAGCCCGACCTGTACGAGGACGTCCGCGACCAGCTGGGCATCATCGTGTCGGAGTTGGATCAAAAGTGCGCCCAGCTGATGCTGGAGTTCCAGCGCCACGTGCAGTACCGGAACCGGAAGAAGGCCAAGGCGGCCCTGGAAGACGTGCGGCGGCGCTTCCCTACCACCGACCATCGCTGCCACAATCTGGCCCTGGAAAAAGCATACGAGCACGAGCTGTGAAGCCCGTGCCCACTTTGTAGGAAGCGGTGAACTCCCATGTCGAACGGCTCCCCTCCTGCGCGCCGCAGGCCCACATCCGGGACGCCCTCGGGCGGGACCGGCCAGCGCCCCGCGGCCAGACGTCCGGCGTCCGGCGCGTCGGGTGCTCGTCCCTCGGCGGCCCCTCGCTCCTCTCCTCGCCTCGTGGTGACCGCGGGGCCCAAGGAAGGCGAGGAGTTCGTCCTCGATGGCACCGAGTACGTCATCGGTCGCTCCACGGATAACCCCATCTGCATCGCCGACACGTCCGTGTCGCGCCGGCACATCTCCGTGCGCAACGACGGCTCGGGCTGGATGGTCAGCGACCTGGGCTCGGGCAACGGCACGATGGTCAACGGCGAGCCCATCTCCGAGGAGACGTTGCTGGCCAACGGGGACACCATCACCCTGGGCGACACGGAGCTGTCGTTCCAGGACGCCGCGAACTCCACGGCGATGGTGGCGCCCCCGGCACCTTCCCGGCCGCGTCCGACCGCGGGCGGGCGTCCCGCGGGGGGCGTGCCGCCTCGGCCTGGTGCTCGTCCCGAGGGCCGGGTGCGTCCGCAGGCGCGTGGAACCAACGTCGAGCAGCTCAGCCCCGAGGCGCAGCGCAAGCGGACCCGGCTGAAGCTCTTGGCCGCGGGCGTGGTGGTGGTGCTCTTCGCGGGCCTGGGCGTGGTGCGCATGCGCGTGCGCCAGCAGGAGTCGCTGGAGGCTCAGCGCGCGATGGCGGAGAAGGGCCGCCGTGAGGAACTCAGCTCCTTCTTCCAGGATGCGAAGAACCTGGTTCGCGAAGGGCGCTGGCAGGAGGCCCGCACGAAGCTGGAGGAACTCCAGGCGCAGGCGCCGGACTACCCCGGCGTGGCGGACTACCTGAAGGCCGCCGACAAGGAGATCCCCAACCAGACGCACCTGACCGCTGTCACCGAGGCGGTGAAGAAGGGGGAGCTGGCCAAGGCCACGGCCGAGCTGGCGAAGGTGGGCTCGGACACGCAGCTCTACGAGCAGGTGAAGACCGCGCGCAAGTCGCTGGTCGAGGCCGCCGACAAGCGCGCTCGCGAGGCGCGGGCGCTGCAGGACTCGAAGGCGCTGGAGAACATGGAGAAGGCGAAGGCCATCACGGACGACGTGCTGGCGGCCTTCCCGGAGCACCGCGACGCCAAGCTCATCAACGATGAAGCCGTGGTGGCCATCCGCATCGCGAAGGAGCCCAAGCCCACGGGGCCCGTCATCACACCCAAGCCCTGGGAGCCCGCGGTGGATCGCTTCCGCGATGGTGACCTGTCCGGCGCGGTGGCCATCCTCAATGCCTGCTCCGCTCGGCAGCCGCGCTGCAAGGGGTTGATGGGGCAGATGACGGAGTTCGGTGGCCTCTACAAGAAGCTGGAGGACCTGGACGCCAAGGGACTGTCGCGCCTGCTCTCGCTCGACAAGGACATCACCGACGGCAAGGGCAGCAAGATGGCGCGCAACGCGGGCACGCGCGCGGCCACCATCTTCTACAAGAGCGCCAGCGCGGCGAAGGCGTCGGGGCAGTGGGCTCGGGCCATGGAGTACGCGCGCAAGGCGCTCCAGGCGGACCCGGGACACGCGGGCGCGTCCAACATCGTCAACGACCTGAAGACGAAGGCCCGCGACCTGTACCTCCAGGCCTACTCCATCAAGGACTCGAGCCCCGAGGACGCGTTGCCCAAGTTCAAGGACGTCGTCTCGATGACGCCCGCGGACGACGAGTTCCACACCAAGGCGCAGGGCTGGGTCGAGAAGCTGTCGCGATGAAGAAGCGCAAGGGCGCGGGCGCCGAGTCGCCCCCACCAGTCGACCCGAACCAGGGCGACCTCTTTGGCACGTCGCTCCTGCCTCCGCTGCGTCCGGCACCGCGCGCGGCCTCGAAGAAGGCCGCCAAGGCGCCCACTCCAACGCCCGTGGCGAGCGCGGAGGAGGCGCCGCCCGCGGTGTCCGTGGCCGCGCCTGTCGTGGCCGTGCCCGTGGTGACGGCGGCGCCTGTGCCGGTGTCTCCTCGGGCGGAGCGCGTGGTGCTGTCGGTGGGCGAACTCACTCGACAGCTCAAGCATGCGCTGGAGTCTCGCTTCCCTCGCGTGCTGGTGCGCGGCGAGGTGTCTGGCTTCCGGGGCGCCAACGCGCGCGGCCACTGGTACTTCACGCTCAAGGACGCCGATGCGTCCATCGACACCAAGGTCTGGGCGTCGATGGCGGGTCGGCTGCGCTTCGCGCTGCGCGACGGCATGGAGGTGCTGGCCGAGGGCAGTGTGGACCTGTACGAGCCGCAGGGCCGCTACAGCCTCATCGTCCATCGGCTGGAGCCGGTGGGCGAGGGCGCGCTGGCGCTGGCCTTCGAGCAGCTCAAGGCGCGCCTTGCCGCCGAGGGGTTGATTGGCGACCGGCGCGTGCGGCTGCCTCGCCCGCTTCCGTTCCTGCCCCGGCGCGTGGGCGTGGTGACGAGCCGCACGGGCGCCGCGCTCCAGGACTTCCTGCGCGTGCTGCACTCGCGCAACCCGCGCATGGGCGTGCTGCTCGCGGACGCTCGGGTGCAGGGCGAGGGCTCGGCGGAGGAGGTGGCTCGCGCCATCGAGCGGCTGGGCCGCACCGACGTGGACGTCATCGTGGTGACGCGCGGCGGAGGCTCGGTGGAGGACCTCTGGACGTTCAACGAGGAGCGGGTGGCTCGGGCCATCTTCGCCTCGCGGGTCCCCGTGGTCTCGGCCATTGGCCACGAGATTGACTTCACCATCTCCGACTTCGTGGCGGACTGGCGCGCACCCACGCCCAGCGCGGCGGCCGAGCGGCTGTCCCCGGTGCTCGCGGACCTGGAGCTGAGCCTCGCCACGCAGGCGGGCCGGCTGCGGCGGGCCATGGAGCGCCGCGTCCTGGAGCTTCGTGAGCGACAGGGCTCGCTCGGGGCACGGCTGGCGGATCCCCGCCGCGCCATCAACCAGCAGCGCCTCCACTTGTCCGAGCAGGTGGAGTCGATGATGCGCGTGCTGCGCCCCTCCGTGCGAGAGCACCGCGAGCGCCTGCGCGCCCTGCACGAGCGGCTCCAGCGCGCCCGGCCTCAGGCTCGCCTGAGCGAGCAGCGCGCCCATCTGCACAAGCTGTCCCGCCGGCTGGCCGAGGCGGCGCGCGCGGGGGTGGCCCAGCGGCGCGGGGCCTTGGCGGATGCTCGGCTGGGGCTGGAGCGAGCGTCACCCACCGCGCAGGTGGCTCGCGAGCGGATGCGGCTTGCGGCCCAGCATGCCCGCCTGGTCGCGCTCCCGCGTCAATCGCTCTCCGAGGCGCGGAGGCGTTTCGAGACGCTGAGCGGGCGACTGGATGCGATGAGCCCGCTGAAGGTGATGTCGCGCGGGTACGCGGTGGCCTTCCGGCAGCGCGATGGTGCGGTGGTGCGCGCCGTCTCCGACGTGCAGGTGGGGGAGACGCTGGGTATCAAACTGGCCAACAACGGGGCGCAAACGTTGGGTGGCTGTGAGGAAATCGAAGCCACGGTCACGGCCGTGAAAGGGCCGGTGGACTGCTAGCGGGGCACCCTCTAGATTCCCGCGCCCCACAGGGGAGGTGGATGGCCGTGGCGAAGTCGGACAAGGCACCGAAGGTGGATGCATCCGCGGAGGCGGCGGTGCCGGAGCAATACGGGGATGTGGTGGCGCGCCTGGAGGAGACGGTGGCGCGGCTGGAGAGCGGGGACCTGTCCCTGGAGGCCTCGCTGAAGGCCTTCGAGGAGGGCATCCGATTGGTGCGCCGCGGCGAGAAGCTGCTCACCGAGGCCGAGCAGCGCATCGAGCAACTCCTGGTGGACGAGGACGGCAAGGACGTGGCGGCGCCGCTGGCGGTCGCGTCGCGCGCGGCCTCGGCGGTGGCCCCTCGGGCTCCCGCGGCGAAGCCCCCTCCCGAGGACGATGTTCCGTTCTAGGTGGAGCGGGTGGACGCCGGAATGTCGAAGCTGAAAATCACCATCGTCGACGACGACCGGGACACGCGCGACATGCTGTCGGTGGCCCTCGAGGAAGAGGGCTTCGACGTGACGTCGGCCGCCAACGGATTGAGGCTGATTGCCTCGCTCCAGTTGCACCGGCCGCACGCCATCCTCCTGGACGTGAACATGTCCTGGATTGACGGCTTCGAGCTGTGCCGGGCCGTGAAGAAGAACGAACACTTCCGGGACATCCCCATCATCTTCATCAGCGGGCGGGGAGACCCGGAGGACAAGCGGCGCGGCATGGAAGCAGGTGCCGCGGATTACTTCGTGAAGCCGCTGGACCTGGAGACGCTCGTGCGCCGCATCCGCGCGCTCATCCCGTCCCAGTCGGCAGAGGAGCCGTGAGGCCCATGTTCCCACTGGATTCGTTCCTTCGCGCGCAGCAGGAGCGCGTGGAGGCGCTGCTGAACGACCGCTCCGAGCGGCTCCGCCCGGCGGGGACACCTCCCCGCCTGTTGGAGGCCATGCGCTACTCCCTGATGGCGGGAGGCAAGCGTCTGCGGCCGGTGTTGTGCCTCACCTTCGCGGACACCGTGGCGCGCGCGAGCGTCGCCGCGCCCGCGGCCGAGGATGCGGCGTGCGCGCTGGAGTACGTGCACACGTACTCGCTCATCCATGACGACCTGCCGGCCATGGACGACGATGACCTGCGCCGGGGCCGTCCCACGAGCCACAAGGTGTACGGAGAGGCCATGGCCATCCTGGCGGGCGACGCGCTGCTCACCGAGGCGTTCACCCTGGTGGCCTCGGGGACCGAGCCCATGCGGGCCGCGCTGTGTGCCGAGCTGGCGCAGGCGGCCGGAGCGGCGGGCATGGTGGGCGGACAGGTGCTGGACATCGCCGAGGACCGGCCCGCGGAGCTGGACTACCTGCTGCGGCTGCATCGGCTGAAGACGGGCGCGCTCATCCGGGCCTCGTGCCGCATGGGCGTGCTGGCGGGCGGCGGTGATGCGCAGGCGTTGGCGCGCGCGGACATCTACGGCTCGGCGGTGGGGCTGGCGTTCCAGATCGCCGACGACGTGCTCGACGTGACGAGCAGCGCGGAGGTCATGGGCAAGCCGGTGGGCGCGGACGCCGAGGCCGGGCGCTTCACGTTCCCTGCCGTGCTGGGGCTGGAGGCCTCGCGGCGCATGGCGCGCGAGAAGGTGGACGAGGCGGTGGAGGCGGTGCGCTTCCTGGAGGGCGAGGACGGGCCGCTGGCGGCGCTGGCTCGCTTCACGGTGGAGCGGTCGTCCTGATGGCGGGGGTGCTGGCGCGGGTCGCCTCTCCCTCGGACGTGCGCGCGCTGCCCGAGGCGGAGCTGCCTCGGCTGTGCGAGGAGCTGCGCGAGGCCATCATCACCATTTGCGGCCGGGTGGGTGGACACCTGGGCGCGTCGCTGGGCGCGGTGGAGCTCATCGTCGCGCTGCACCGCGTGTTCCATTCGCCCTCGGACGCGCTCCTTTTCGACGTGGGCCATCAGGCCTACGCGCACAAGCTGCTCACCGGGCGCGCCGAGCGAATGCACACGCTGCGGCAGGAAGGGGGCATCGGCCCGTTCCTGGATCCGCGCGAGAGCCCGCACGACGCGTTGCTCGCGGGACACGCGTGCACGGCGGTGTCCGCGGCGCTGGGGTTGTTGGAAGGGCGCCGGCAGCTGGGCCATCGAGGCCACGTCGTGGCGGTGGTGGGCGATGGCGCGCTCACGGGTGGCCTGTCCTTCGAGGGGCTCAACAACGCGGGGGGCAGCCACCTGCCGCTCGTCGTCGTGGTGAACGACAACCAGATGTCCATCAGCGCCAACGTGGGCGCGGTGCCCGCGCTGCTGCGCACCCGCAACGCGCGGGCCTTCTTCGAGGCGCTCGGCTTCACGTACCTGGGGCCCGTGGATGGTCATGACCTGAGCGCGCTCGTGCCGGCCTTGCGTGAGGCTCGGTCCGCGTCCCGCCCCGTGGTGGTGCACGCCATGACGCGCAAGGGGCGCGGCTTTCCTCCCGCCGAGGCGGATGAGCAGACGCGCGGCCACGCCATGGGCCCATATGAGTGGCGCGACGGCAAGCTCGTGCGCTCGCGTGGAGGCCACCGCACGTTCAGTGAGGCCTTCGCCGCGGCGCTCGAGGACGCGATGGCGAAGGATCCTCGGGTGGTGGCGGTGACGCCGGCCATGCTGGAGGGCTCGGCGCTCACGGGGCTCAAGCGGCGCTTTCCGGACCGGGTCCACGACGTGGGCATCGCCGAGCAGCACGCCGTCACGTTCTGCGCGGGGCTGGCGGCGGCGGGCGCTCGGCCCGTGTGCGCCATCTACTCGACGTTCCTCCAGCGCGCGTACGATCAGATCATCCACGACGTGTGTCTCCCCGGGCTGCCGGTCGTCTTCGCGGTGGACCGCGCGGGGTTGGTGGGCGCGGACGGGGCCACGCATCAGGGGGCCTACGACGTGGCCTTCCTGCGCCCCATTCCGGGCCTGCGGCAGTGGGCGCCCGTGGTGGGAGAGGACCTGGGGCCCATGCTCCAGTCCGCGCTCGACGGCGGAGTCCCCGCGGTGCTGCGCTTCCCGCGCGGCACGTTGGTGCCCCTGCCGCCGGAGTTGAGCGCCGAGCCGACTGCGCCGACGGGCGCGCGGTGGCTGCGCCGCGTTCCGGACTCGCGCCTGACGCTGGTGACGCTGGGGCCTCTGGGGCTCGCGGCATTGGAGGCGGCGCGCGAGGAGCCCACGTGGAGCGTGCTGGATGCGCGGTGCGCGTGGCCGCTCGATGAGGCCGCGCTGCTCGAAGCCGCCGCGGGAGGCCACGTGGTGGTGGCCGAGGAAGGCACGGTGCGCGGAGGTCTGGGCAGCGCGGTGCTGGAGCTGTACGCGGCGGCGGGCGTGACGCCGCGCGTGCGCCTGGTGGGCCTGCCGGACCAGTTCATTCCCCACGGTGACGCACGCGTTCAGCGAGCGGAGCTGGGGTTGGATGCCGCGGGGCTGCGGCGCGCGGGCCAGGCCCTGCTGCGCGGAGAGGTCCTTCGATGAAGTCGAAGAAGGAGCGCCTGGACGTCCTGGTGGTGGAGCGCGGGCTGGCCGAGTCGCGCACCAAGGCGCATGCCCTCATCCTGGCCGGGCAGGTGGTGGTGGATGACCAGCGCGTGGACAAGCCCGGAGCGCAGGTGTCCGTCAGCGCCGAGCTGCGCCTCAAGGGCGAAGTGATGCCCTATGTGTCCCGAGGCGGGCTGAAGCTGAAGGCCGCGCTGGAGCAGTTCCAGCTTGACGTCACGGGGCGCGTGGGCGCGGACATCGGCGCGAGCACGGGCGGCTTCACGGACTGCCTGCTTCAACACGGTGTCGTGCGCGTGCACGCCATCGACGTGGGCTATGGCCAGCTTCACGAGAAGCTGCGCAAGGACCCTCGGGTGCGCTCGCGCGAGCGCGTCAACGCGCGCTACCTCACGGAAGAGGACCTGCCGGAGAAGGTGAGCGTCGTCGTCATCGACGTGAGCTTCATCTCGCTCACGCAGGTGCTGCCCTCGGTGCTGCCCTACCTGGAGTCGGGTGGCCTGCTCGTCGCGCTGGTGAAGCCGCAGTTCGAGGTGGGCCCGGACAAGGTGGGCAAGGGCGGGGTAGTGCGAGACGCCGTCGCGCGCCAGGAGTGCATCGACGCGATGACGGCGTTCGTGGGCACGCAGGGGCTCGCCGTGCGCGGGTGGATGGACTGCCCCGTCCCCGGGCCCGCTGGCAACGTGGAAGCGCTCCTCGTCGCCGAGCGGGCCTGAGGGCCGACCCGTTACGGGTGGACCTGGCGGTACTGGGACAGCTTGAGGGCCTGGACCAGCTTGTTGCCCACGCGGATCCACAGGCGGCCGTCGTCATCCACCGAGGCGGCGAGGCTGCTGGCCACCTCGTAGCGGAAGACCTCGCCCAGCTCGGCCGAGTCCACGCCGACAATCTCCACCGGCAAGGTGGCCGGGCCCGTCGCGCTGCGGGCCGGGCCGTTCAGCAAGTAGAACTCGGAGCTGGTGGAGCGGCTCGTCTGGACCTGGAGGATGCGCAGCGAACCGCTGGCGTCCACGGAGAGCCCGCCCTTGTTCTTGATGGTGCCGCTGGCGGTGTCGAGGAACCAGACGCGCTGGGCGCTGATGACGGCCAGTCGCGTGCCGGCGGCGTAGGGGATGAGGGCCGAGATGGTGCCGGGCAGGGTTCCACGGGTCCACTTCTGGTTGGTGCCCGCGCAGCCGTCCTGGCTGGTGATGCAGGCCATGACCTTGGACTGGTTGTTGGCCTGCACGAAGCCGATGTAGGCGACAGCGCCATCGGGACTGAAGGCCACGGTGGGGACGTTCTCCAGCTTGCCATTGTACTCAGCGAGGGCGTGCTCGGTGACGACGGCGCCCGTGGCACCGTTGAGCTGCGTGACGACGACCTGGAGGATGTCGGTGGTGCCCTTCTGTCGGGAGACCCCGAAGAGCACGTCGGCGCCGCGCTCGATGGGCAGCGCGGCCGTCTTATCGAAGAGGGTGGGTGCGTACGTCCACGTGAAGCTGCCGCTCGAGGCGGTGTGCTGCAGGCGCGAGACGCGGGTGACGCCCTCGGTGATGAGCGCGTCGCCGTTGGACATGACGGACAGTCCCTCGATGTCGAGGCCCGAGGACGTGCGCCCGGTGATGACGAAGTTGTCGTCCACCGCGAGCGCGCCCGAGCCCGGCGTCCACACCCAGCGCTTGCCGGAGGCCTCGTTGCGCGGCGTGACGACGGTGTCCGGGTTGCAGACGATGTCCATGTCCACCGTCTTGAGGACGGTGCCCGCCGAGTCCACGCGGTAGAGCGTGGACTGCCCCGTCGCGGGATTGCCGCAGCCGATGAAGTTGACCTTGGTGCCCCGGCCCTCGGCGAGGAACAGGTCCGTGACGACCTGCTCGCCCTTGGGGTCGGTGATGAGCTGCTCCACCGGGAAGAACGTCGCGGACTGGGGCTGCGAGACGTTCTTGCGCCCGTCCGAGCAGGTGGCCTGCGCCTTGAGGGCCAGGCTGGCCGCGATGCCGCTGGTGTACTTGATGTCGTTGGAGGCCAGCTCCAGCGGCGTATCCGGGCCCGAGTAGGTGAACGTCTTGAGGAACGTGTCGCGGTCGTAGAGGGACAGCTCCGCCACCTTGTCGCAGCCGGACACGGTGACAGTGACCTTCAGCGAGCGGGCCGCCGTGTTGGGCTCGGGGATGGTGAGCGAGACCTGGGGCGGGTCCGGCTGGGCAGGCGGCTTGGGGTCACCGCAGGCGGTGGCCCCCACCAGGGCGAGGCTCAGGAGCGAGGTGCGCAGCGCGCGACGGGATAGGAGTGCGGGGTGCATGGCCTCGCACTCTATCGCCGCGCCGCGTGGCCGGCATCACCGGTCCAGGATGAGCAACTCCACGCGGCGGTTCAGCTCCCGGCCCCTCGGGGTGAGGTTGGGTGCCACCGGCCGGCTGTCGCCGTAGCCCTCCGACTCCAGGCGCGTCGCGTCGATGCCCGCCCGAGCCAGCGCGCTCACCACGGCCTTCGCCCGGTCCTTGGAGAGCTGGAGGTTGGCATCCTTGTCGCCCTGGTTGTCCGTGTGGGCCTCCACCCGCACGCGGTGGTTGCCCGCGCGCACGAGTACGTCCACCACCTGGGCCAGCACCGCGTCGTTGTCCGGCAGGAGCAGGGCCTTTCCGTCCGCGAAGTGCAGCGGCTGGAGCAGCTCCAGCTTGTTGTCCTTGATGCTCACGAGCCGCTTCTTCGGCTCCGGCTCCAGGTCGAACGCGAGCGACAAGGGCGTGCCCTCCGCCACCTGCACGGTGCGCGTCTGCGCCAGGTAGCCCGGCGCGGTGACGACGGCCACGTAGGTGCCCGCAGGCAGCTCCGCGACACTGGGGCTGGAGGCGGACTCGGACATGGCGAGCTGCGCCGGCTTCGGGCCTTGGAGCGCCACGGTCGCCGTCACGGGCTTCTTCTTCGACGCCACCGAGACGGAGACCTGGGCGGGGCGTGCCTCACGCTGCAGCGTCAGCTCCACCACGGACTTCTCTCCGGGCTGCAGGATGAGTTCACGCGTCAGCGGGTGGTAGCCCTCCTTGCGCACGAGCAGCTTCACCGCGCCGGGCGTCAGCTCGTACGTGAGGAACCGGCCGGCCTCGGTGTCCGTGGCCACGGGCGGCAGGCCCGCCACCGCGACGAGGACGCCGCCCACCGGCTTGTGGGTTTCCGCATCCATCACCGTCCCCGACACCTGCGCGAGCTTGGGCGCGGGCGGTGCCACCTTTCGCTCGCGAACCTGCTCCACCACCTTCGTCGGCTCATGCCCCAGCACGTCCACCGTGTAGGCCGCGCCCACCACGAGGTTGAACGGCGGCACGGGCGCCACGCCCATGCCCACGTTTCGCTGGAGGCCGAATTCGGCGGCAGCGGTGAACGAGAGGTCCTTGAGGGCGGTGACTCGGGCGCCCAGGCCGAGCACCTGGGGCGCGACGCTGCCGGAGGACAAGGTGCGCCCATCCGGGGAGACGAGCGGACCGCCCGTGCCGAGCGGCTGCGCGCGGCTGTACTCCAGGAAGGGTGTCACCCCGGGGAGCGGCACCTCCACGCCGAGCGCGAGCGCCAGCCGGCTGTACCGGTTGATGCCCAGCGCGTACTCCTCCGAGGCGTTCAGCTTCGCGTCGTCCGCCAGACTCTGGGTGCCGTCGAACAGCAGGCCCAGGTTGGCGTGCACGCGCAGGGGCAGACGCGCATCGACCTCGTGCAGGTCATATGTGCCCACCAGCCTGGGCGCGAAGCCCCACGCGGTCTTGTCCACGGACGCATCCCCCACGCCCGAGAACGTCATCATGCGCACGTCGATGCCAGCCCAAAGTCCCGGCATCCACTGGCGCGAGGCGCGCGCTCCGAAGGTCACGTCGCCGAGCGCCTGGATGAGGCGCGGCGAGGTGCGCGAGTTGGTGTTGGCGGAGGCCGAGTAGGCCGCGAAGGCCTGGAGGAACTCCACGGGGGTGTACGCCAGCGAGAACGTCCCGGACGTGCGCGAGTTCGTCGCGTCGCGGACCGGGAAGTCGCTGCCGTGGGAGTACTCGCCCACCACGCCGAAGCGGAGCAGTCCGGGCGACCCCAGATCGGCGCCGGCGATGCGCAGCAGACCCACCCCGCCCGTGCTGGTGGAGCCTCGGCGCAGGTTGCGCGGATCCGTCCAGGCGTTGTGAAGGGTGGCCGGGCTGTGAGGTTCGTTGCCGGCGACGACGACCTCTCGCGTGGAGATGATCTCCGCGTCGTTCTCGGTGCGGGCGCTCGCGGGGAGCGCGCCGGGGGATTGGCTGGATGCCCGGCGGCCGGGCGACCCAGCAGCCTGGGCTTGGGTGGGGAAGGAAGTCGTCTCGTCGACGTTCTGGGCCCGAGCCGGGCCCGCCGTGCAGACGACCGAGGCCGTCAGGCACAAAGAGGGCACGACGAGACCCTGACGAAGGATTCTAGGGACACGCACGGCGAGCGAGTATATGTCGCGCCCCTTCTCTCACAATTCCCGCCAGGGAGGATCCGCCCGCATGCTGGCTCGCGGACGGGTTAGACGGCATGATCCGGATTCGACCATGACGCCTTACGCACCCACAGGGTTTCAGCAGCGCTCCCATCTGGCCCGCGCGGGCGGGGAGGCGCCGTGAGGATTGACCTCCTGGCGGAGCAGCGCGGCCGTGTCCTGGTGCTGGCGGAGAAGGGCCCGGGCGCCGCGTTGCTGGAGCGGCTCACCGCGAGTGGCTACCAGTGCGCCGCCGCCGAGAAGGCCACGGGCCTGGAAGAGGTGGTGGATCAACTCCAGCCCGAGGTGGTGCTGCTCGCGGTGACGGCCAAGCGGGCCGCGGCGCTGCTGGAGTCGGTGCGCAAGGTGGACAAGCTCCAGCGCTTGCCGGTGCTGGTGGACCAGGGGCGCACGCGCTCGGCGGGGGCGTTCAAGGAACTGGCGGTGGACGACTTCGTTCGCGGCGCGGACGAGCTGGTGCCTCGGCTGGAGTCCGCCCTGCGCGCGTGGCGGCTGCGGGAGCGCGAGGAGCGGATCCGCCTGCGCATGGGCATGCTGCTGGAGATCACCCAGGCGGCGACCAGCTCGCTGGAACTGGAGGAGATCCTCCGCATCGCCGTGGAGAAGGTGGGGCGGGTGACGGGCACGGACCGCTGCTCGGTGGTGCTCGTGGAGGGCAGCCACGCGCGCACCGCCACGGTCGTCGCCACGCAGGAGGATCCGAGCCTCGTTCAGCTCGACATCGAGGTGGCTCGCTATCCCGAGCTGCGGCGCGCGCTGGAGACGCGGCAGCCCGTGTTGATTGAAGAGGCCCAGCGGGATCCTCTGATGGCCGAGGTGCGGACCTCGCTCTTGCCCCTGGGCGTGAAGTCCATCCTGGTGCAGCCGCTCATCTGTCAGGACGACTTGTTGGGCGCGCTCTTCCTGCGCGTGTCGCGGGTGGACGCGTCGTTTGGTCGGGACGAGCAGGAGTTCGCCCAGGCCGTGGCCGGAGTGCTGGCCAACTCCATCCGCAACGCGCGCCTGCACACCGCGGTGAAGAAGAAGCGCGAGGACCTGGAGCTGGCGTACGTCGAGCGCTATCGCGAACTCAACGAAGCCAACCGGCGCCTGAAGGAACTCAACCGGCTCAAGGATGAGATCATCGCCGTGTGCAGCCACGACCTGCGCGCGCCGCTGCAGGTGCTGCTGGGCCACGGCCGTTTGTTGCTCGAGGGCCCCCTGGAGCCCCAGCAGAAGCAGTCCGCCGAGGCGATGATTCGCCAGGGCCGCAAGATCCTCACGCTGGTCGAGTCGCTGCTGGAGAAGGGGAAGGGCGAGGCGGCGCGCTTGTCCATCGAGCCGCGCGTGCTGGACGTGGCGCAGCTGTGCCGCGACGCGGTGAGCGAGCTGGAGATCCTCGCGGCCGAGCGTGGCGTGTCGTTGCGCTCCGAGTGCCCGGACAGCCTCATGCTCATCGGCGATGAGATGAAGCTGCACGAGGTGCTCCAGAACCTCATCAGCAACGCCATCCAGCACGCGAGCGCCTCGGGCGAGGTGGTGGTGCGCACGCAGCGTCTGTCGCGTCCGGATGGCGACGCGGTGCGGGTGATGGTGTCCGACGACGGCGTGGGCATTCCGCCGGACGAGCTGCACCTCGTGTTCGACCGCTACCGCCACGGCCCGAAGGGGACGGGGCTGGGGCTCGCCATCTGCAAGGAGTTCGTCGAGCTGCACGGCGGAGAAATCTGGGCGGAGAGCCCGACCGAGGGCGGCTGCACGTTCGTCTTCACGCTGCCGCTGGCCCAGGAGGCGGCGCGCAACCCTCGGCCGCAGCCCGCGCCAAGCGCCGTGCCCGAGCAGCCGCGCGTGCTCGTGGTGGAGGACGAGCCGGAGATCGCCGCGGTGCTCACGGAGGTGCTGCGCTCCAAGTACCGCGTGGAGGTGGCGCGCGATGGCGCGGAGGGCCTGGCCAAGGCTCGCGCGACGCGGCCGGACCTGGTGGTGATGGACGTGTTCCTGCCGAAGCTGGACGGCCTGGACGCGGCCATGCACCTGAAGTCCTCCTCGGACACGGCGCACATCCCCGTCATCCTGTTGTCTGCCCACCAGGGCGTGGCCGACAAGGTCCGCGCGCTCAACCTGGGCGCGGTGGACTACATGAGCAAGCCGTTCAACGCGGTGGAGTTGCTCAGCCGCACCGAGCGCGCGCTCAAGCTGCGCCAGGGCGAGAAGGAGCAGCAGGAGAAGGCCTCCGCGCTGCAGAAGCGCACGGGGAGCGACCCCTCCACGGGCCTGCACGATCGACGCGGCCTCTTGCTGCGGCTGGAGCAGGAGGTGGCGCGCAGCCGTCGCTACCACCGCGCGCTCAGCCTGGCGGTGCTGCGGCCGGACCGGCTGGTGGACACGCTGCCCTCGAACATGGGCGACGTCATGCGCAAGCGCGTCCGCCACCCCGACGCAATCGCCCACCTGGGCAGCGGCGTCTTCGCGGTGGTGTTGCCCGAGTGCAACGCCGAGGCCGCACGCACCGTCATCGGTCGGCTGCTGCCCGATGTCGAAAAGGTGACGTCCATCGAGTACCGCTCGGCGGTGGCGGACGTTAGCCAGGACAGCGACCCGGTGGAGAAGCTGCTGGAGAAGCTGGGCGCCCCGCCGCTCGAGGTGGTCTGAGCGACCTGCGCACGGGCGCCGGGCGGAGTAGAGTTCGGGGCAGCGTGCGCCCCGTCCTGCTCTCCGCCCGTGTCGTCCTGCTGCTCTGTGTCCTTGTCGCCGATGGTGCGTCGGCGGCGGGCCGCGCGAAGCCGCCCCGAGTGGACCGCGAGGCCATGCGCGAGGCGATGGACGCGGCCGCCGCGGACGACGGCTCGACGGCTTCGTCCGCCAGCTACGCGCACTTCCTGCAGTCCCGACTGATGCACTGGGACGGCGACCACCGTGGCTCGGTGGACGAGCTGCGGCTGGCCCTGGCCACGGATGAGGGCAACCCGCTGCTGCTCACCCGCTTGGGCGAGGAGTACGCGCGCGCGGGAGATCTCGACCGCGCCGAGCGCGAGCTGAAGCGCGCCGTGGAGAAAGCTCCGACGTACTACGCGGCGCACGTGATGTTGGGGCGGGTGCTGCTCGAAGGAGGGCGCCTCACGCGCGCGCGCCAGCACCTGCGTCGCGCCATGTCGCTGCGCCCTCGCGACCCAGAGGCCTATCTGGTGCTGGCGCAGCTCGAGCTGGAGGGCGGCGCGCCCGCCGAGGCCGTGAAGGTCGTGGATGCGCTCGCGGTGGCGCTCCCGGGCGAGGCCTCGGGATATCAGCGCCTGGGGTTGGCCCTGGCCGAGCGCGGCGACTCGGCCCGCGCCGAGCGCCTCTTGCAGAAGGCCACCGAGCGAGACCCGGGCGACGTGGACTCGTGGACCGCGCTGGCGCACCTGTACGACGGGACGGGCCGCGCGGCCGAGGCGGAAGAGGCGTTGGCGAAGGCGCTTCAAGGGGATCCGGATCGCCAGGACGTCTTGCTGGCCGCGGGTCGCGCGGCGCTCAAGGCGGGCTCCCCCGTTCGGGCGCGCGCGTACTTCGACCGCTTGCTGTCGCTGACGGACGAGCCGGAGACGGCGGTGCGCGTGGCGTTCAGCTACTTGTCCGCGAGGCAGACGGACGCCGCCGCCGAGGTGCTGGACACCGCTCACAAGGTGGCTCCGAGCGAGCCTCGGCTCCCGTACTATCTGGGGCTGGTCTTGGAACGTCAGCGCCGCTTCAGCGCCGCGGCCAGTGCCTTCGCGGAGGTCCCCGCCAGCGCCGAGGTCTTCGTCGATGCCCGCACGCGCCGGGCCCGCTGCCTCTCCCTGGCCGGGGAGCACGCGCGGGCGCTCGCGCTGTTCCGCGCCGCGCAGCAGGACGCGCCGGAGGACCTGGACCTGCGCGTGCTCCATGCCCGCGCGCTGGAGCGGGGTGGGGCGCCCGCCAAGGCGGAGGCCTTGCTGCGCGAGGCGCTGGCGACCGCGCCCACTCCGCTCGTGTACGACGCGCTGGCCGCGACGCTGGAGCGGCAGGGCAAGGGGGCCGAGGCGCTGGCGCTCTTGGGCGCGGCGCTCGCGAAGTCGCCTCGAGATCCAGGGCTGCTCTACTCGCTGGCCACGGTGCATGAGCGTCAGGGCCAGCTCGACGCCGCACGGGCTCGGATTCGTGAGCTGCTCACGGTGGAGCCGGACCACGCCTCGGCGATGAACTTCCTGGGCTATCTCCTGGCGTCCTCGGGGCGCGAGCTGGACGAGGCCGAGCGCCTCGTCGCCCGCGCGCTCCGGCTGCGCCCCGACACCGGGGCGTTCCTCGACTCGCTGGGGTGGGTGTACTTCCATCGAGGAGAGACCCAGCGAGCCGTGGACGCGCTGGAGCGCGCCTCCGAGTTGGCTCCGGATGAGCCCGTCATCCTCGAACACCTCGGCGATGCCTACGCGCAGGCTCGGCGCGCCGCGGACGCAGCCCGGGTCTGGCGCCGCGCGGTGGAGGTGCTGGCCTTGGAGCCCGAAGCGGCGGAGCCGGCAGATCAGCGTCTGGGCCTCGAGCGGAAGTTGAAGGCGCTATCCACCGCCGCCACGGGCCGCTAAGGTCTCGCCTCTATGCCGCGTCACGACGAAGGCTTCTTCACCGCGAAGGATCAGACCCGGCTCTTCTGGACGCTGGACCTGCCCGAAGGTGAGCCGAAGGCCCATGTCGCCGTGCTCCATGGCTATGGCGACCATGTGGGCCGCTACCGCCCGGTCATCGACGCGCTCGTGGCGGACGGCTTCGCGGTGCATGGCGTGGACTATCGCGGGCACGGCCGCGCGGACGGTCGCCGCGGGTACTGCGCGAAGTGGCCGGACTACCTGGACGACCTGGACGGCTTCTGGCAGCGCGTGCGTCGCGAAGCGGGGACGAAGAAGTCCTTCCTCCTGGCGCACAGCCACGGCGGCCTGATGGCGGCGCACCAACTGGCGCGCGGCATGGAGGGCCTGTCCGGCGCGGTCCTGTCAGCCCCGTACCTCAAGCTGGCCATCACCCCGCCGGCCCTCAAGGTCCTGGCCGCGCGCGTGGTGGGGAAGGCCGTGCCGTGGTTGCAGCTCAAGACGGAACTCAAGCCGGAGGACCTGAGCCGCGACGTCCAGGTGCAGAACGCGGTCCGTGAGGACCCGCTCTACAACCCGACGGTGACGCCGCGCTGGTTCATCGAGTCCACCCAGGCCCAAGGCCAGGTGGCGCTGCTGGCGCCGAAGATTCAAGTACCGCTGTTCGTGCTGTGTGGCTCGGAGGATGGGGTGGCGGCGCCGACGGCGGCGCGGGCCTTCTTCGAGGCGGCGGGTACAGCGGACAAGAAGTTCAAGGAGTATCCCGGCATGCGCCACGAGCCTCTGAACGAGGTGGGGCGCGAAGAGGTGTTCCGGGACATCTCCGGCTGGATCTCCGCGCATCTCTGACATAATCAAGGCGCCCGGCTCCCGACGGAGCAGGCGCTTGGCGAGGGTCACCGCATGGCAACGGGTGAGACGGGCATCATCGGCAAGGGCATCGTCATCAAGGGCAACCTCACGGGTGGAGGTGACCTGGTCATCGAGGGGCGGGTGGAGGGGCAGATTGCCCTGAAGAACCACCTCACCATCGAGGGCACGGGTCGCGTCCAGGCGGACATCCGCGCGGAGGAGTTGACCATCAATGGCGAGGCCAGCGGCAACATCGACGCGTCCACGCGCGTGGCCATCAACGCCTCGGCGAAGGTGGCGGGCGACATCAAGGCGCCGCGCGTGGTCATCGAGGATGGCGCCGTGTTCAATGGCTCCATCGAGATGGACGTGAAGTTGCCGGACGACATCTAGCATCCACCGGCCCAACCGGGCTCCCAGGCGCACCACCTTCAAGAGGGGCGGACAACACTCATGGCGAATACGGTCATTGGTTCGAGCATCGTCATCGACGGTGAGATCTCCGGCGACGAGGACCTGGTCATCCAGGGCACCGTCAAGGGGAAGATCTCCCTGAAGGAGAGCCTCTTCGTGGAGGGCTCCGGCGTCGTCGAGGCGGACATCGAGACGCAGAACGTCGACATCGCCGGGCGCGTGACGGGCAACATCGTCGCCAGCGACAAGGTCGAGCTGAAGACGGACTGCCGCGTGGTGGGCGACATCAAGGCCCCGCGCATCCTCATCGCCGATGGTGCCTCCTTCAAGGGCAACGTCGACATGGACATGAAGGAGCGCTGATTCGTGGCCACCGCGAAGGATCTGGGAGCGAGCAACACCGTCGACAACACCGTGGTGGGGCCTTCCATCCTCATCAGCGGCCGTCTGACGGGTGACGAGGACCTCACGGTCCGCGGGCGCGTCGAGGGCGAGCTGACGCTCAGCCGGACCCTCATCGTCGAGCCCTCGGGCGTGGTGAAGGCCAACGTGGCGGTGAGGAACGCCATCGTCAGCGGCGTGGTGGTGGGCAACATCAACGCCACCGAGAGCGTGGAGCTGACCCGCGAAGGACGCATGGTGGGCGACATCCGCGCCCCGCGCGTCATCATCGTGGACGGCGCCAGCTTCCGCGGTCGCGTGGACATGGGCGATGTGGAGCCGGGCCGTCTGCCGGCCGAGCGCCCCGTGGTGGCCCGTCCGACCACGACCACTCGCCCGACCATCCGCCCGGGCGCCACGCCGCCGCGGCCGCCGGTTCCGCCCGCGCGCCCCGCGCCGACGCCGCCTTCGGCTCCGCGCGCCGCGCCCGCTCCGACGGTCGTGAGCCGCCCGGCCGCCAAGCCGCTGCCTCCGCCTCCGCCTCCGGCCCCCGCTGCGCCGCGGCTCCCTGAGCCCCGTCCGGCGCCAACTGAGCAGGCTGGCGGTGCCAACGCCCCAACGCCCATGCTGATGGGTGCTGGTGCGAAGAAGAAGGTCGTGGTGAAGAAGAAGACCCGCTAGAGCCTGCCCGCGCCGCGGACACATGCGGCGCGGCGGCAGGCAGACGAGGGGTGCCACCATGGACGCCGAGCACAGGGTTGAGGGACAGGAAGGGATGACGGGCACGCCAGAGGGAAGTCCGCCGTCGACCTCCCCCGAGGCGGCGGCCGTGCCGCATTCCCCGGGGGAGTCGCCGCGTCCGGAAGAGACCGCGCAGCCACCACCGGAGGCCGTGCAGGCCTCTGCTGAGGCTGGGCAGCCATCCGCCGAGGCTGGGCAGCCGCCCCTGGGCGAGGGGATGGCCGCGCCGTCCTCCGTCACGGAGGCCGCGGCGAGCGCGCTCACGGAGGCTGCCAGCCAGGGCTCGGAGTCCGTGGGTGACTCAGGGCCGACCGTGCCCGAGGAGCCCGCGCGCTCCGAGGAGACGCCGGCTTCGTCCGAGTCCGTGTCCGACACAGAGTCCTCTCGGGGCGAGCCGCGCCGGGTGGGGCGGGTCTCCACGGTGATGCTCGCGCTGGAGAAGCTCGAGGATGCGCCTCGGTTCCGGTTGCGGCCGGAGGGGGACATCTCCGGGCTGGCCACGGACATCGCGCGGCTGGGGCAGCTCTTCCCGGTGGACGTGCGTCCAGTGGGAGAGGACCGCTACCAGCTGGTGTGCGGCTTCCGCCGGGTGGCGGCGCTGCGCTTCCTCAAGCGCGACGAAGTGCAGGCGCGCGTCCACGAGCATCTCTCGGACGAGGACGCGCTGCTGCTGTCGCTGGCCGAGGCCATCCACTCGGAGCCGCTGGACCTGGAGGTCCTGGAGGCCAAGCGCGAGGCGCTGGAGTCCGAGGGCCGGCTGACGGCGCCGGTGCGCGACATGCTGGAGAAGGCGCTCGCGACCGATGAGTCGCTGGCGCCCGAAGGCGTCGAGGAGGAAGTCGACGCGGATGAGCTGGCGGGGGAGGTCGCGCAGCGGATGGGCGCGCTCAACCAGGATCTCTCGCTGCTCGCGGATGTGTTCGCCGCGCTGGATGAGTCGCGCAAGGCGGAGCTGTTGATGCAACTGCGGTACGCGTCCGAACTCGTGGCGTACCTGGAGGGTCTGTAGTCATGGCGGAGCCACTCGCGCGCGATCGCACCCGTTTGCTGGAGCTGCTCACGGAGCGCTCCTTCGAGCGCCGGCGCGTGGTGCTGTCGTCGGGCAAGGAGTCGGACTTCTACATCGACTGCAAGCGCACGGCGCTGCTGGCCGAGGGACACTTCCTCATCGGCCGGCTGTTCCTGGACGCCATCCGTCGCGAGGCCCCCACCGCGGTGGGCGCGGGCGGCCTGACGTTGGGCGCGGATCCGCTGGCCTCGGCGGTGGCGCTCTCCAGCTATCTGGCGGGCCAGCCGCTGCACGCGTTCATCGTCCGCAAGGAGCCCAAGGGGCACGGCACGGGCCAGTGGATTGAAGGGCTCGCGGCCCTGGGCCCGGGCGCACCGGTCGCCATCCTCGAGGACGTGGTGACGACGGGCGGCTCCACGCTCAAGGCCATCGAGCGCGCCCAGTCCGAGGGCCTGAAGGTGCTCGGGGCCTTCGCGCTCGTGGATCGCCTCGAAGGGGGACGCGAGGCCGTGGAGGCCACCGGCCACCGGCTCACCACGCTGTTCACCCGCAAGGACTTCATTCCGTGAGAAGGCTGCTCGTCGCGGTGCTGGTGGTGCTGTCGGGGGCTTGTGCCAGCACGCCACCGCTCGTCGGTGAGCCCGCTCCCACGCTGGATGACCCCAAGGCCGAGGCGGCGTACCGCACGGTGTTGGACCGCTACTCCGCGCGCGACGAAATCTACGATGGCTTCGACACGCGCATCTTCACGGGCGCGACGCTCCTGACGCCGGCCTTCCGCGAGGCGCGCGTGCGCCGCCAGGGGCTCTTTCAGGTGCTGCCCCCCGCGAAGGTGGAGTCCCTGCTCGCGGACGAACTGGCGGACGCGGCCAAGTTCCACGAGTTCTTCCTCGGCGTTCACGTCAACGACTACCGCTACGACGACTTCGCGCAGAAGCGCTCCATCTGGCGGCTGGCGCTGGTGACCCCCACCGGGGAAGTGACTCCGGTGGAGGTGCGTCGCGTGGGCCGCGCGGACCTCAACCTCCGGGCGTACTACCCGTACACCAGCGTGTTCTGGGTGGGCTACCGCGTGCGCTTCCCCACCACGTTCGCCAATGGTCAGCCAGTCATTCCGCCCGGCACCGAGAACGTCATGCTCCGCGTGGCCTCCACGCTGGGGCAGGCTGAGCTGAAGGTCTCCGCGCGCTGAGTCGCGGCGCTGCTCTCAAGTCTGCTCGGGCCGCCGCAGCCACTTCTCCACGGGGGGCAGGGCCGGGCCTTGCAGCAGCCGCTCCACCAGCGCGCGAGGCTCGGGGCTCACCGCGTAGGGAACCGCCTGGGCCTCGGGGACGAAGCCCGCGTCCACCATGCCGCGCACCATCGCCAGCAGTGGCTGGAAGTAGCCGCCCACGTCCAAGAGCCCCATGGGCTTCTGGTGCAGGCCGAGCTGGGCCCAGGTGGTGATCTCGAACAGCTCGTCCAGCGTCCCGAAGCCGCCGGGCATCGCGATGAAGGCGTCGGAGCGCTCGGCCATCAGCGCCTTCCGCTCGTGCATCGAGTCCACGAAGATGAGCTCGCCCAGGTTGCCGTGCGCCAGCTCCTTCTCGCGCATGAAGCGCGGCAGCACGCCCACCACGTGCCCGCCCGACTTCACCACGCCATCGGCCACCGCCCCCATCAGCCCCACGCGCGCGCCGCCGTAGACGAGCGTCAGGCCGCGACGCGCCAGCTCCTCGCCTAGCGCAGTGGCGGCCTCGCGGAACTCGGGCCGCGCTCCCGGCCGAGAACCACAAAAGACGCAGACGCTGCGGAGGCTGCCAGCCACGGACTTCGTCACGGAACGCCTCGTCGCTCGGGGTGGGCCGCCAGGAGCGCCACCACCGCGGTGATGAACAGGATGAGCGGCAGCGCGCGGGCATACACGCGCGGGCCCATGCGCAAGGCCAGGCCGCACGGGAGCCCGAAGAGGAAGCCGCCCAGATGGCCGGCCCAGCTCACGCCGGGCAGCAGGCTGATGACGGCCACCTGTGCCAGCCAGAAGCCCAGCTCGCGCCGCCCCTGGCGAGTGGCCACGGGCAGCATGGCGCCGCCCCACCCGAGGATCATCCCCGAGGCGCCCACCGTGACGATGTTGAAGTTGAAGTAGAGGGACGACGCGGCGGCCCCCAGCGCGGTGACGAGCGACAGCCCGAGGAAGCGCAGGCTCCCGATGCCGCGCTCCAGCGTGAACCCCAGCGTCACCACCACCGACATGTTGAACAGCAGGTGCATGGCGCCGCCGTGCTCGAACACGGCCCCGAGCATCCGCCAGTACTCGCCTCGCTGGACCACCGGGCCAAAGAGCGCCAGCGGCTGGAGCGAGCCGACCATCGTCCCGTTCGCGTCCACGATGGGCCGGGCCAGGAAGCGGTCCAACAGGAACATCGCCACCGCGCCCGCGATGATGCCGTAGCACACCCAGGGGCGAGGCCGCGGCCCGGGCGGGGGTTCCGGTGGCGGCGGCTCGCCCGGGGCACCCCCTCCGGGCTCATCAAGGATGCGGCGCGGGCGCGACATGGGCGCTCACAGCCCTCGGGACAGGACGGTGTCCCGCTGCCCGAGGTGGTCGTCCGAGTGGGGATAGTCGAGCGTGAAGTGCAGGCCGCGGCTCTCCTTGCGGCGGCTGGCGCAGTCGACGATGAGGTGCGCCACCTCGGCGATGTTGCGCAGCTCGATGACGTCGCGGGTGACCTTGAAGCGCCAGTAGTAGTCGCGAATCTCCTCGCGCAAGAGCTCCAGGCGGCGGCGGGCGCGCATGAGCCGCTTGTCCGTGCGAACGATGCCGACGTAGTTCCACATCAGCCGGCGAATCTCGTCCCAGTTGTGGCTCACCACGACGCTCTCGTCCGAGTCCACCGCGCTGCCCGAGTCCCAGGGCGGCGGCTCCTCCTTCGGGTGGGGCAGGGTGGCGAGCTCTTCCGACGCGGCCACTACCGCGCGGTGGCCGAACACCAGGCCCTCCAGCAGCGAGTTGGACGCGAGGCGGTTGGCGCCGTGCAGGCCCGTGCTGGCCACCTCGCCCACGGCATACAGCCCCGGCACCGAGGTGCGCCCGCTCAAGTCCGTCACCACGCCACCGCACTGATAGTGGGCCGCGGGCACGACGGGAATGGGCTGCGAGGCCATGTCGATGTTGAAGGCCTTGCACGTGGCGTAGATGTTGGGGAAGCGCTCGGTGAGGAACGCCCGTCCCAGGTGCGTCATGTCCAGGTAGACGCACTCATCGCCGGTGCGCTTGAGCTCCGCGTCGATGGCGCGCGCCACCACGTCACGCGGGGCGAGCGCGCCCATGGCGTGGTAGCGCTCCATGAACGTCTGGCCGCCCTTGAGGCGCAGCTTGCCGCCCTCGCCGCGCAGGGCCTCGCTGATGAGGAAGCTCTTGGCCTCGGGGTGGTACAGGCAGGTGGGGTGGAACTGGTAGAACTCCATGTTCGCCACCTGCGCCCCGGCCCGGTACGCCATGGCCACGCCGTCGCCCGTCGCCACGTCCGGGTTCGTCGTGTACAGGTACACCTTGCCGGCGCCGCCCGTGGCCAGCACCGTCACGCGCGCCAGGAAGCGCTCGATGCCGCCGCCCTCCAGGAGCGCGTACACGCCCAGGCAGCGGCTTCGCCCATGGGACGACGCGCGCGCGTCCAGGATGAGGTCGATGGCCGCCGTGTGGGGGAAGAACGTGATGTTGGGCTGCTCGTCGCACGCGGCCAGGAGGGCGCGCTCCACCTCGCGGCCGGTGATGTCCCCCGAGTGGATGATGCGCCGGGCGGAGTGGCCGCCCTCGCGGGTGAGGTCGAACTCGCCGCCCGCGTGCCGGTTGAACTCCGCGCCGAGCGCCACCAGCTCCTTCACCCGGTCCGGCCCCTCGCGCACCGTCACCTCCACGGCATCGCGGTGGCAGAGGCCGGCGCCGGCCACGAGCGTGTCCTCGATGTGCGCGTCGAACGAGTCCGACGGCGCGAGCACGCTCGCGATGCCTCCCTGGGCGTAGGCCGTGTTGCCCTCGCCGCGCGCCCGCTTGGTGAGCACCGCGACCGTCCCATGCCGGGCCGCCTGCAGGGCGAACGAGAGTCCAGCAACACCACCACCCAGGACCAGGAAGTCGAAGCGATGAGGCATGGACGACAGCCTTAATGGTGGTAAGTGCTGGAAACAAGGCGTTTTCTTGAGGACTTTCCGGCCCTTGTCTAAGGTTCGGGCGCTGCCATGCGTGCCATCCCCGCGCTCATCGCCATGGTCCTCTTCGTCGCGCCTGTCGCGTCGGGGGCGGAGTCCATCTACCGCTACGTCGAGAAGGACGGGACCATCGTCTACACGAACGTCCCGCCCGCCAGTGGGCGCAAGGCTCGGCGGATGCAGGGCTCGTTCGCGCCCGCACCCTCCAAGAGCGCGCCGGTGCAGGCCCGGTCGAAGGCCCCGCCGGAGTTGGATCCGCACATCGCCGCGGCGGCCCTGCGCTATCGCATCCCCACGGCGCTGGTGCGCGCCATCATGCACACCGAGAGCAACTACAACCCGAACGCGCTGAGTTCCAAGGGCGCCAGCGGGTTGATGCAGCTCATGCCGGCGACCGCGTCGGACATGTACGTGAAGGACATCTTCGACTCGAAGGACAACATCGAGGGCGGCGTGCGCTACCTGCGCGTGCTCGCCAACATGTTCGACGGGGACATGGTGAAGATGATTGCCGCGTACAACGCGGGGCCGGACGCCGTGCGCAAGTATGGCGGGAAGGTGCCCCCGTACACCGAGACGCAGGAGTACGTGCGCAAGGTGCTCCAGCTCTATTACCACTACAAGGAGCGCGAGCGGCCCGCCCAGGCCGGGGGCCGCGAGCTCACACCCGAGAATGACGACGCGCGCGAAGGGACGGGGGGAGACGAGCCCCGCTGAAGACGAGTTCCTCCAGCAGATGCACCGAGGGGGCGAGCTGCTCGCCGCCAACAAGGTCATCGAGGCGAAGGCGTTCCTGGAGCGGGCCCACCAGCTCCAGCCCCGCAACGAGAAGGCGCAGAACCTGCTGGGCCTGACGTACTTCAAGCTGGGCCTGTTCGACCGCGCGGCCGAGCTTTACGAAATGCTCGTGCGCGACAACCCGGTGGACCCCACGCTCAGGGTCAACCTGGGCCTCGTGTACCTGAAGACGAACGCGCTCCAGCGCGCCGCGCGCGAGTTCGAGACCGCGACGGACCTGGCGCCGGACCACCAGAAGGCCCACAACTACATGGGCCTGACGCTCGCGCAGATGGGCGAGTACGGCCGCGCCCGCGAGCACTTCCTCCTGTCCGGCAGCGACGCCATGGCGGAGAAGATGACGCGCGCCATCGCGGGCGAGGCCTATGCCCGCGCGCCCACCCCCGCGCCCACGCGCGCCCGTCCCACGCCCGCCCCCGTCGAGCCGCCGGCCCCCGCCCCGCGTGGCGCCTCGGGAGGAAGCGCGGGCGAGGGCGACTGGGGCGCCCAGTTCGGTCTGGACGAGCGGGCCTCCGCCAGCCCCGCCCCCGCCCCCGCCCCGGTGGAGGAGGAGATCCGCTTCGCCGAGGACGAGGGGCCCAGTGCCCTCGCGGAGACCGACAGTACGCAGGCCGAACCGGTGGACGACCTGGGGCCCGCCGAGGACATCTCGGTGGCCGATGACGAGCAGGGCCCGGACGTCACCTTCGAGGAGACCTCCGCGGCGCTCGGAGGGAGCCAGGCGCTTCCGCCGCCCGAGCCCCCCGTCGCGTCTCCGCCTGAGCCCCCCGTCGCGCCGCCGCCCGCGGTGGACGGCATGCCGCCCCCGGTTGTTCCGGGCCCGGCGATGGTCCTGGCCGAGCTGGCGCCTCAGGTCGCGCTGGAGGAGGGCGAGGCGGGGAACCCGTTCGTCCTCGGATCGCATGGGTTCTCCGTGCGGGTGGAAGGGGAGCTGCTGACCCGACTGGAGGGGCTCATCGCCTGGCGGGGGACGCTTGCCTTCCAGCCGGAGGTGAAGCGCTTCCGCGGCCGGGCCACCGACAAGCCGTTTGGCGAGGGGCCGTCCCGGATGGTGCGCGCGAGCGGCCAGGGCGTCCTCTTCATCGAGCCCATGGCGCAGCGGGCGTTCCTCGCGGTGGACCTGGGCGAGGAGTCCGCCTACTTCCGCGACGAGTGCGTGTTCGCCTTCGAGGAGCCGGTGATGTTCGAGAACGGGCGCGTCCCGTCGGACATCGCGCCGGACCTGGACCTGGTGCACCTGCGCGGGCAGGGCCGGGTGCTGCTGAGCCTGGGCGGGCCGCTGCGCTCGGTTCCCGTGCGGCAGGAGGCGGCGGTGGCGGTGCCCCTGTCGCACCTGGTGGGCTGGCAGGGCAACCTCACGCCGCGCATCGTGCCGCTGCTCAAGTCCCCGTCGGGGGAGACGCTGCGGACCGCGGTGGAGTTGAGCGGTGAAGGTTTTGCCCTCATCGCGCTCGGTGTTCGCTAGAAGGCGCCCATGGCCATAGACCGAGCGACCCGGAAGCAGCGCAGGGAAGAGCGGGCTCGGCGGCGCGCGGAGCGCCGTCCCAGCGTGCTGGTGCAGGAGTTCTGGAACCTGCCCAACATGCTCACCCTGGGGCGCATCCTCCTCATCCCGGTCTTCGTCTGGCTGACGTACGACGCGGATCCGCTCCACTCGCTGGCCGCCGCCGCCGTGTTCGCCGTGGCCTCCATCACGGACGTGATTGATGGCTATCTGGCCCGCCGGTGGAACCTCATCACCGTGGTCGGCAAGTTCATGGACCCCCTGGCGGACAAGCTCATCGCCATGGCGGCCCTGGTGATGATGGTCCGGCTGGGGCGCATCGCCGCCTGGGTCGTCATCGTCCTGCTGGCCCGCGAGTTCATCGTCAGCGGCCTGCGCACCATCGCGGCCAGCGAGGGCATGGTCATCGCGGCGGGGCAGGAGGGGAAGTGGAAGACGTCCCTCCAACTGGTGGGCATCATTTCACTGTGCGTCCATTACGTGCACCCGTTGGACCTGGGGTTCCGCACGGTGCCTGTCGACTACAACCAGGTGGGGAAGGTGCTCGTGTATCTCTCGGGCGCGTTTTCACTCTGGAGCGCAGTCGTCTACTTCCGTGCGTTCCTCGCCATGCTCGCCCGCCGTGGCGGGGCGGCGGCGGATGCGAAAAGTGTTTGACGTGTCGGAAGCAGCTCTGTATACCCCATCTCACTTCCGGCGCGGCGCTGCCGAGCGGAAGCGGCGGGCAGCAAGGCAGTACCTGATGCGGGAATAGCTCAGCGGTAGAGCATCGCCTTGCCAAGGCGAGGGTCGAGGGTTCAAATCCCTTTTCCCGCTCCAAAAACGAAGGCCCCCTGGGAAACCAGGGGGCCTTTTTGTTTTCCGGGGGATGGGTCAACGCCGCGGGTCGGGCGAGCCTGTCTCTGAAATCAAAAGGTGTGGCAGGGAAGCGAAGCAGGCGACGCGGGGTTCGATGGCCTGCGTGGTCCCTGGGGAGACGGGCCGGTCCCCAGCGGGAAGGGCGAAGCGCGGGGTCCCCCTGTTGCCTCGCATCCTGGCTTCGCCCTGCTATATGAAGGCCGCTCTCATGATCCGCCTCGTCCGTGAGCTGTACCAGTACCGGGGCCTGCTGCTCAGCCTCGTCCAGCGCGAGCTGAAGGCGCGCTACCGTGGCTCGTTCCTAGGGTTCTTGTGGACGTTCCTGAACCCCATGCTGCACATGATGGTGTACGCGCTGCTGTTCACCGTCGTGATGCGCAACAACACGCCCAACTACGCCTACTTCATGTTCGTGGGCCTGTTGCCGTGGATCTGGTTCAGCAGCTCCATTGGTGGAGGCGCCAGCGCCATCAGTGACCGCCGGGACCTGATGACCAAGGTCCGCTTCCCGGCCCAGGTCCTGCCCACCACCGTGGTGGTCACCAACCTGTGCAACTACGTGCTGTCGCTGCCCCTCATGTTCCTCATGGGGGCGCTCTACGGCCAGTGGCCCACCTGGCACATCATCGTCTTCCCCGTGGTGGTCATCATCCAGCTCTGCTTCACCACGGCGCTGACGTACATCCTCGCCGCGGTGAACGTGACGTTCCGGGACCTCCAGCACATCGTCATGAACCTCATGACGCTGTGGTTCTTCGCCACGCCGGTGCTGTTCCAGCTCTCCACCATCCAGAACGAGCGGATGCGGATGCTGGTGGGCCTGGTCAACCCGATGTCCATCATCATCACGTCCTACCAGGCCATGTTCTACGAGCACCGCCTGCCGGATGGTGAGCCCTTGTTGATCCTGGCCGTGTTCTCGGTCGCGCTCCTCTGGGCTTCTTCCTCCATCTTCGAAGCCCGCCGCGAGGAGTTCGCGGAGTCGATTTGAGTCCCCCCGCCATGCAGATGCCGCCATCCACGGACGCCATCGTTCTGCGCGATGTCGTCAAGAGCTTCAAGAAGCGCACCATCCGGGGCGAGTACACGACCTTCAAGTCCGAGTTGCTGCGGTGGCTGCGCGGCGAGCGGTTGCCCAAGGAGAAGGGGCTCATCACCGCGCTGCGCGGCATCAACCTCGTCATCCCCCGGGGGAAGACGGTCGGCATCATCGGCCGCAACGGCTCCGGGAAGAGCACGCTGCTCAAGCTCATCACCGGCATCTACGCCCCCACGTCCGGGGAGATGCAGATCAACGGTCGCATCTCCGCGCTGTTGGACCTGGGCGCGGGGTTCCATCCGGACTTCTCCGGCCGGGAGAACATCCTCATCAACGGCATCATCCTGGGGATGTCTCGCGCGGAAGTGCGGGCGCGCATGGATGAGATCATCGCCTTCAGTGAGCTGGGCGAGTTCATCGACGAGCCGGTGCGCACCTACTCCAGCGGCATGTACATGCGCCTGGCGTTCTCGGTGGCCACGCACGTGGATCCGGACATCCTCATCATCGACGAGATCCTCGCGGTGGGTGACGAGCACTTCGCCAAGAAGAGCCTCGCGAAGATGACGGAGTTCAAGAAGCAGGGGAAAACCATCGTCCTGGTGACGCATGACCTGGGCACGGTGGATCGCTGGTGTGACCTGGTCGCGTGGATTGATGGCGGCTACATGCGCCGCGTGGGCCCCCCTGCGGAGATCACCCGGGAGTACAAGCAGGCCATCGCCCTGGCCGAGGCCCAGTCGGTGGTCTTCACGCCGCCCGCGCTGACCGAGGGTGGCGGTGCCCTGCCGCAGGTGAACCCGACGCCGGAGTCCGCTCCGGTGGCCGCGCCGTCGCCGGTGCGCATCACGGGCGTGTGCTGGAAGGGGGCGACTGGCGAACTCGTGGAGGCGCTGACGCCCGAGCAGGGCGCGGAAGTCTGCGTGGAGTACGCGGCGGACGCGGGCTGCGCGGATGCCGAGTTCGAGCTGTCGCTGCTGTCCGCGGATGGCCGCACGCTCTATGAGACGAGCACGCGGCTGGAGTCCGTGGCGCTGCCTCAGCACCTGCCGCCCGAGGGGCGCCTGCGCTTCGTGATGGAGCGGGTGGGGCTGCTCGCGGGCGAGTACGTGCTGCGCGTGACGGCGCGCAGCTCGGGCGCCACGGTGGTGGAGCGCCGCACGTTCCAGGTGACCGCGCCGCAGGTGGATCGCGGCGTGTTCCGGCCAGTGCATCGGTGGGTGGTGGAGGACGCGGCCGTGGCGAATCGCCCGGCCTCGACGCAGGCCAACAGCGTGGCCTCGTGAGTCTGGGGCGGCCGTAGCAGGGGAGGGCGCGGTGAAGACGATTCTGGAGAGGCTGGCCGGGGAGCCGGTGGCGCCCGACGCGCCGCCGGACGCGGGGGACCTGGCGCGGATGGTGGCGGTGGTGCGGAGGCTGCTCGACGAGCGCCGGCCGTGTCTCCCTGAGCGGTGTGAGGAGGTCACGGCCCTGGAGGCCACGCTGCGCCTGCTCACCCAGGCGCTGCATCAGGCTCGGCCTTCGGGCTCCCTCCCGCTGTCGCCGCTTCAGGAGGCCGCGCGCCTGTCGGTCCCGCACGAGTTCGAGGTGCCCGCGTCCCATCGCGCGCGTCTCGGACGGGTGGTGACCGCCACCAAGCGCGCCTTCGTCGACGGGCTTCGCCCGCTCCACGTCGAGGCGCTGCGCCCCCAGGCGGACTTCAACAAGGCCGCGGTGCGCGTGCTGGAGCACCTGTCCGTGCATCGCGGGCTGGGCCTGCGCGAGACGCTGGTGCCGTGGATCCGCCAGCAGTTGGAAGCGAAGGCGGACCCCACGCGCTGGCAGGTGGTGCGCTCGCACCGAGGGGGCGCGCTGGGCTCCGTGGTTCAGGCGGCGAAGCGCTCGTATCTCTCCGCGGTGGGGCCGGTGCTGGAGGCGCTGCTCGAGCGTCAGCGGAGCTGGAACATCGCGCTGGTCGAGGCGCTCGTCACCGCGGCGGGGCCCGTGCCTCCGGATGAGGCCACCTCGGCGCGGCTCATCGCGGAGCTGTGCGGCCAGGTGGATCCGCTGCGTGCGGACGCGCTTCCCAAGGTCCTGCAGGCCACCTCGCCCTTGTGGGGCGAGTTGCTGCGCCGCCAGTCCCGATTCAACGAGCAGGTGGTGCTGGCCCTGGCGGGCGTGCTGGGGACCCGTACCCCCGCGCCCCAGCCTCCGGAGCTGGGTGACTTCGCGGGATGGTGTGCCCGACGTGAGCCAGGGGAGATTGCCGCCGCGCGCGAGGGCGTGGCCCGGCTGGAGCGCCGGCCGCTCGTCTCGCTCGTCACGCCGGTCTACGACACGCCCGAGCCGTACTTCCGAGAGTGTCTCGCGTCCGTGCGGGCGCAGCTCTATGCCGAGTGGGAGTGGGTGCTCGTCGATGACGCGAGCCCGGCGCCGCATGTCGCGCGGATGCTTCGTGAGGCCGCCGCGAGCGACTCGCGCATTCGCGTGGTGTCGCTGGAGCGCAATGGCGGAATCGCCCGCGCCACCAACGCGGGACTCGCCGACGCGCGGGGCGAGTTCGTGGGCTTCCTCGACCATGACGACACGCTGGCGCCTCATGCGCTGGCCGAGGCCGTGCTGGCCTTCGCGGCGGAGCCCTCGTTCGATGTCGTCTACAGCGACGAGGACCGGTTGGACTCGGAGGGGCGGCGCACCGCGCCCTTCTTCAAGCCCGACTGGTCGCCGGACCTGCTGCGCTCGGTCAACTACATCTGCCACTTCGTGGTGGCGCGCCGAAGTCTCCTGGAGTCGGTGGGCGGACTGCGCGAGGGCTTCGACGGCTCGCAGGACTACGAGCTGTTGCTGCGCCTGAGCGAGGCCACTCGGGGCATCGGGCATGTGCCTCGGCTGCTGTACCACTGGCGCGCCAATCCGGCCTCGTTCTCCAGTCAGTCCGCGGGGCTGGCTCGGGCCACGGAGGCGGGCGTGCGCGCGCTGCGCGAGCACCTGGGCCGCACCGGCGAGTCCGCCGAGGTGTCGAGCCCCGTGCCCACGCAGTATCGGGTGCGGTACGCCGTGCGGGGTGCGCCCAAGGTCTCCATCGTCGTTCCGTTCAAGGACCGGCCGGACCTGCTCGACACGCTGGTGACGTCGCTGCTGGGGCTCACCGCGTATCCGAACTACGAGGTGCTGCTCGTCTCCAACAACAGCACGAAGCTGGAGACGTTCGCGCTGCTGGAGCGCCTCACGGATCCACGTCTGGTGAAGCTCACGTGGGACCACCCCTTCAACTACCCGGCCATCAACAACTGGGCGGCGAAGCAGGCGACGGGGGAGCTGCTCCTCTTCCTCAACAACGACATGGAGGTGGTGGACCCCGGCTGGCTGGAAGAGCTGGTATCCCAGGCCCAGCGCCCCGAGGTGGGCGCGGTGGGCTGCAAGCTGCTCTTCCCCGAAGGGACGGTGCAGCACGCGGGCTGTGTCGTGGGGCTCACCGGCTTCGCGGGCCATCCGTTCTGGCGGCTCCCGGACGCGCCCGTGGCCACGCCCTTCGGCCATGCGCAGTGGACGCGCAACTGGCTGTCCGTCACCAGTGCCTGCGTGATGGTGCGCCGGGCCGTCTGGGAGGAGTTGGGCGGCTTCGACGAGCGCTTCCAGGTGTGTGGCAGTGACGTGGAGCTGGGGCTGCGGTTGAACCGCCGGAGCCTGCGCGTGGTGTACACGCCGCACGCGCGCCTCATCCATCACGAGTCCGCCAGCCGTCGCGCGGACGCCATTCCCGAGTCCGACTACTGGTGGTCCTTCGTGGCCTACCGGCCTTGGTTGGGCCCGCGCGGGGACCCCTTCTACAACCCCAACCTCACGCTGCGAGGCACGGACTGCGTGCTGCGCGAGCACGATGAGGACGGGGAGGCGTTCGCCGTGCGCACCCTGGGCCGCGACGTGCCGAGCGCTCAGGACCCCGCGCTGGAGGAGCGTGCCCGCCAGCAGCGACACCTGGTGGAGCACCTGAGCGAGCTGGACTTCACTCCGGAGGAGGCGCGCCGCTCGCGTGACGAGGCGCCTGGAGCGCTGGCTTCGCTGCGTGCTCGGGGCCGGGTGGAGACGGCCACGTGGTTCGTGCCCGCCTTCGGCCATGTGTACGCGGGCGTTCAGACCCTCTTCCGCTTCGCGGACCTGATGCATCGGCGCCATGGCGTGCGCAACGACTTCGTCATCTACGACCGGCCGGGCGCGCGTCCAGGGGACTTCGAGTCGCGCGTGGCCGCGACGTTCCCCTCTGTCGCCGGTGCGTTCCGGGTGCTGTCCGGGCCCGCGGAGCTGGCCTCGCTGCCCGCGTGCGACCTGGCCGTCGCCACGTATTGGACGTCCGCCTATCAAGTCCTCCGGCACCCGCGTGCCTCCGTGCGCGCGTACTTCGTGCAGGACTACGAGCCGATGTTCTTCGCCGCGGGGACCCAGTGGGCGCTGGCCGAGCAGACGTACCTGCTGGGCTTCCAGGGCCTCTTCAACACGCCGGGCCTGCGCGACCACGTGGCCGCGCAGCACGGAATGGGCGGGTTCGCCTTCGAGCCGGCGGTAGAAGGCGACGTGTTCCACGCGCGGCGCCCGGCCCGCTCGGGGCCTGTGCGCGTGTTCTTCTACGGACGCCCTGGGAACGAGCGGAACGGGTTCGAGCTGGGGCTCGCCGCGCTGGCTCGCCTCAAGCGCGAGCTGGGCTCGGCCGTGGACATCGTCACCGCGGGGGCGGAGTGGAACCCCGAGTCCTATGGCGTCCGAGGGCTGGTGACGAACCTGGGCGTGCTGCCCGCGGAGCGCACGGCCGCGCTCTATCGCGAGTGCGACGTGGGCCTGTGCTTCATGTTCACGAAGCACCCGTCCTATCTGCCGCTGGAGATGATGGCGTGCGGCGTCTGCGTGGTGACCAATGACAATCCCGCCAATCACTGGTTGTTGCGAGATGGGGACAACTGCCTGCTGGCCGCGCCGACCGCGAGTTCGGTGCTCGGCCAGCTGCGGCGCGCGGTGAGTGATTCCTCGCTTCGCCAGCGATTGGGCGTGAGCGCCGCCGAGCGCGTGCGCCGCACGACCTGGGAGTCAGAGGCGGATCGGATGATGGACCATCTTCTCGGGCGCACGCTTCAGGACCGCGGGGCCGCTTGAGCAGGGTGTGCTGACCGGGGGAAAAGTCATATTGACCCGAACATTCCAGATGCCCGAGACTCGGTCGGCGGCCTCGCTTGAAGCGCGCAGGCACTCTCCATCATGTCCGATACGAACAAGAGCACGGGCCACGAGGGGGGCTCTGCTCCGAGCACCCCAGAAAGCCTTCTTTTCTGGAAGAAGACCAGCGGCTACTCCTACCGCGAGATGATCCGAAGCCGCGAGGCGAAGGGTAACCCTGCATATCGGCAGCAAGAGCAGGTGCTGACCCAGCTTGTGCAGGCTGAGCAGCAGAGACAAGAGCGCGCCCTGGATGTTCTTGAGTTCGGCTGCGGCTTCGGTCGCCATGCGGCCTACCTCAGTGGGCTCCCTGGCGTCCGCTACCACGGATACGACATCTCTGAGGCGATGCTCGCTCCCTTGCGAGCCAGTCCTCCGAAGTCGCTCGTCCCGCTCGAAGAGCGGCTCTTCGTGGGTGAAGACCCGCTGCGGGCCACGGGGGGGCGCCAGTTCGATGTCGTCTTCACCGTCTCGGTCCTCATCCACAATCCGATCGAGCAGCTCCCGAAGATCCTTGAGTCGATGGGGCGGATGCTGCGTCCGGGTGGGCTGCTGGTGCTCATCGAGAACCAGCTGGTGCCCTTCAGCCTGTGGGACAACACCTGGCATGAGGGGTGTTGGCTGCATGCCTTCCAGGACCTGGTTCCGGATGGCTGGGACCTTCACCACGGCTCGGGGCTCGTGACCACGCACGATGTCTACGTACTCAAGCGGAATGGTACCGAGCAGGGCGGTCGACGGTTCTTCCACTTGATGGGTCCCGATCGTGCCCGCGACGAGGTGCAGCCGATTTCCCGTGAGGCGTTGTGCCTGCAAGCCTTGCCGCGCGCCCAGCAGTGGGCGACGCAGGCGGGGGCAGCTCTGCAGCACGCCACGCGGAGTGGGGATGTTCGGGTCGCGGAGCTGACGGAGCGCCTCTCCACAGAGACGGAGCGCTTTCAGCGTCGACAGCGGCTGTTCTCGCTGGCGGACGACCTGGCTGGACTGCGGGGGCGCCGTCACGTGAGCGGGGCAGAGGCCACCGCGCTGGAGCCTGCCCACGCGCACCCCCAGACGCCTCCTGCCGTGCTCTTTGACGATGCGCTCGATACTCGCTGGGCGAATTCATTCCCCCAGTTCGGGCGACTGATGCACGTCTTCCACCAAGAGTGGCATGGCATTCGGGCCGCCGCTGGGTACCTGCCAGGCCACAAGCTGGCCATCACCTCCGAACGGCCGCTGTCCGTCGCGGATCTCCGCAACGTCATCGAGACGATCTCTGGGAGCTTGTGCACCCAGGTCATCGTCCATGGCTATTCGCCCAATGCTCATGAGCTGTTGGTCGCCACGCGCAAGGCGCTTGGCTCCTCGGTCCGGTTGCTGTGCGTGTGGCATGGCTCGACGGCGCAGTTTCATCACTCCTTCGAGCTGGAGTGCTTCGCGCAGTTGCTGGAGCTGTGCCGTCGCGGTGTCGTGGACCGGGTCGGCTCCGTCAAGCCTGGGATGCATCGGTTTGCGACGGAACTCTTTCCCAAGACACTGCTCAACCTTCCTCCGAAGGTGGCTGCCTCTGCGCAGCAGGTGCCGGGAACCCGCGCGAGCCGGACGGCGCTCATTCCCACGCCCAACGACTGGCGGAAGAACTTCTACACGAACCTCTTCGCCTTCACCGCGTCGCCGCGGCTCGATGACGTCTACGTGACGGCGGACTTCAAGCTGCCGCCAGCGCTCAAGCCGACCAAGCGGATTCACCGGGTCCGGCGGCCGAGCCGCACCGAGTTCTTTGACCTGGTCCGCAAGTCGGATGTGGTTCTCAATGCATCCCTGTCGGAGTGTCAGCCGATGACCGGGCTGGAATCGCTGTCGCTCGGGGTGCCGTGTGTCTCGGGGCCGCTCAGTCTTGGGGCCTTGGACGCACATCCCTATCAGCGGCTTGCCCAGGTCGCGGGAGTCGACACCGTGGAGGTCGTGGAGGCTGCCATCGAGCAGCTGCTGGCCCTTCGCGAGCGGGCACCCGTGGAGTTGTCGCAGATGATGGCGGACTACGCGAAGTGCCTGTCCTCCGACGCCGTCCAAATTCTTGAGGATTTCGTGCAGCCATGAAGCCGCGTCGCGTCTGTTTCGTCACCTCAGAGATCTATCCCGCCACCGCCGGCGGCATCGGCCGCATCATCCACAATCTCATCGAGGAGTCGCTCCGACGGACGGATGCCGTGGAGTTTCATCTCCTCCTGTGCACGGAGTCGGGGGCGGATCCGCTCGTCGTCTCGAATCACTTCGGGGGCAAGGTGACGGTGCATGCCACCCCTCCGCGCGAGCCGTGGAGCCAGGCATTCGACGAGCAAGGCGTCTATGCTCCTCGCGAGTCTTTCACCGATTCGTATTGGCATGGCGAATCGATGGGGATCCTGCTTCACCTCCGCAAGCTTGCCAGCCAGGGACTCCACTTCGATGTGATTGAGTTCCCGGACTACACAGGTGTCGCATTCTGCACCCTGCAAGACAAGCTGCTGGGGTGCGGTTTCCAGGACACGGAGATCGCGGTTCGCTTGCACTCGACGTCCGGCGTGTTGGTTCCGCACGAGCCGAACCTCCTGAATCGGGACTACCTGGGCGAGTTCGAGCTGGAGCGGAAGGCGCTCCTCGATGCCGACCGCGTCATCTCGCATCTCCCTGGCGTGGCGGAGCACAACCGCCAGTTCTATGGGTTTCCAGAGTCCTGGCTGACGAAGGTGGTGCAAGAGTTTCCGCCGGTGGCCCCGCGGATGGCGTCCCGTCCCGAGCTGTATACCGGTGAGCGGGACGTGCTCTTCGCGACGAAGATCCAGACGCTCAAGCGGCCGGACCTCTTCGTTCGTGGGGTCAGTGCGTTCTTGCGCAGCTGCCCGGAGTATCGAGGGCATGCCGTTTTTTCCTGCCACGCGCCCTCGGAAGATACGCTGAGCGCCATCAAGGCGCTCATCCCGCCGGACCTGCGCCGGCGGTTCCGTTTCGTCCCGCCAGGCCCAGACCGGGACGAGCTCCTGCGAAAGAGCATCGTCGTCATTCCGTCTGACTACGAGTCGCTCAACCTCACAGCCTATGAAGCCTCCGTTGCGGGTGCGACGCTAGTCCTCAACGGTGCCTGCCCTGCCTTCGCCCCAGGGACTCCCTGGGCGGATGGCAAGAATTGCTACACGTTTGACGGCTCCGTGGAGTCCCTCGCGGCCGCGCTCCAGCGCGCGTGGCAGACGCCCGTGACGACCCCGGTGGAGTGGTCGGTCGACGTGCCCTACTGGGAAGGTGCGCTGCGCCACGCTCCGCCGGAGCCCGCCCCACGCTCGACTCGACCGCTGGTCAGCGTGCTCATCACCAACCACAACCTGGCGCGCTACCTGCCCGAGACGCTGGCCAGTGTGGCCGCCAGCAGCTATCCCGAGATTGAAATCATCATCGTCGATGATGCGTCGACGGAGGCTTTCGATCACGAAGTGCTGCAGCGGATCTCCGAGGATATCGCCAAGGGCGACTCGGGGGTGCGGTTGGTCCGCAACACTGTCAATCGAGGTCTCCCGGCTTCGCGCAACATTGGCATCCGGGCCGCGAAGGGCGCTTACATCCTCCCGCTCGACGCGGACGACTGCATCAGCCCGACCTTTATTGAGATGGCGGTGAATGCGCTGGAGCGCCATGCGGAGTTCGACGTGGTGGTTCCTTCGACGGGCTACTTCCCGGACGATGCCGCGCTCGAGGCTCGCAGGTTCTCGGACTACGCGCTGTTCATTGGCGACTGTCCCACCATGGGAATGGTGGCCAATCGTCTGTCTTGCGCGACATCCCTCATGCGGCGCTCTCTCTTTGACCGGTTCAAGTACAACGATCGGTTGACGAGCTATGAGGACTGGGACCTCTATTTGCGCCTGTCCCACGCCGGGCACCGGTTCCTCGTGACCAATGCGATTCACTTTCACTATCGCAAGCGCCCGGGCTCCATGATTTCGGGAGTGAATCCCCGTCGTCATGTCGAACTGCTTCGCCAGATGCACATGAGCCTGCCGCGGCCCATGACTGCCGCAGCCCACGCCTGGGCCTTCTTCTCGGTCGCGGAGCCCGCGCGTCCTCATGCGGCGGCCCCCGTGATGACTTCCACGGATTTGCCCGCGCTTCGCTATGAGTTTGCGGATGCCCTCAATGGCGCGCTGAAGCGCGTGCCCCTGGTGCATACCTTGCTCAAGCAGGCGGCGAGTGGCTTGGGGGATGGTGCTGACAAGCCCAGGCGCCATGAGCTGATGGACATGCTCAATAGCACCCTCAAGCGACTGCCGGGCGTCCACTCCACGCTGAAGCGGGTGGTGAAGCCCGGGGGCCGAGGCGCCTGAGGGCAGGAGGCCCGGGCGCCCGCGGGGGGCCCGGGCTCACTCGACCGCGCGCCCGAGTTCCCGGAGGCGCGCGGGTCTGGCCTCAAGCCGCCGGAGTCGAGGTGGGGGCGGCAGGTGCAGCGGCGGTCCCGGCATTCGCTGCGGGGCGAGAGGCCCGAGTGCCGGCGAGCCACGTGGGGACCAGCATCAGGGCAATCAGGAAGACCGGATACTGGTAGCGCATGTCTGGCGCCGGAATGAGCAGGACCAGTGCCGCGGTGTGCATCAGCAACGGGAGAAGGATCGCCCCGTGTCGCCAGTTCCGTTGCCGAACGCAGGCGACCGCGCAGGCAAGGAGCGCGAGGTAGAGCGGGAGGGCCGGACGCCAGAACAGCCAGGACATGTCGGGCTGAAGGGAGCGCACAATCCATTGCAACATGCGTGCGCCAAAGTTCGGCAGCACGGGCTCGGCGCGAACCTCGGCTTCCACAGGGTCAATGGTCTTGGGCGGCTGATCGTAGGGGATCCAGAGTGCGAGCGCGTAGAGGGGATCCCGTCCCTGCTCGATCTTCCACATCAAGCTGGTGACGCAGGCCACGTGGGCCAGCGTCGCGGAGGGGTTCCTCCAGGTGAGTCGCGCGAGCAGTCCCGGGAGCGCCCGGGAGTGACGCGCGGTCGCCGCATACGAGAAGCGACCGTCCCAGAGCGTCGGGACGTTGGAGAAGCAGTTGTAGTGCCACTTGTCATCGAGCGGGTGGATCTCGCTCAGGATGGTCTGCTCCTCCGGCAGCAGCTCGGTTCCAGCCGCGACATGGGCCCCCAGGTGGCCTGCGAGCACGAGCGCGCCTGACGACATGGAGGTGGCGGAGTAGGCGCGAAACAAGGCGGTACGCGTCCCCGCCGCGAGCACGAAGGTCGCGCAGACGAGGGCCATGACGGACACGTACTTGCGCGGCCTCAAGACCCACAGCGCGAGCGCCACGCCGAGGACCGCGGGGACGCCGTTGTGGCGGAAGAGCATCGTCATGGCCCCCAGAACGGCCAGTCCCGCCCAGAAGGGCCAGCGCCAGGGCTCGTCCGGGTTCGCGGATGCACGGAAGAGCATCAGCGTCATCATGAGGATGCACAAGCTGAAGGGGATGTCCTTCCAGAGCGTGATGAGCATTGCTCCGTTGACGGGTGCCAAGGCCATCAAGCCCGCCGTCACCGCGATGACGACGCTTGATACGCCCGCTCGCGCCAAGGTCGCGCACCCGAAGGCGACCACGGCAGCCAGTCCCAGGATCTGGGCAATGCCAACCATGGCGGGGGATGCCCAGAGCTTCTGGAGGAGCCGGATGGTGTAGGTGTGGAACACGGGATGCGCATCCGCGAACTGATCTCCGCGAAGCGCCTGGTGCCACTGATCCGATGAGTCCGAACTCATCATTCCGGGGAACAGTGCCAGCAGCCATACCGTGCCCATCACCACCAGCGGGATGGCGTGAATGAACCCGGCCCCGCGAAGGGGAACTGAAGCAGCGGTCGAGGGCGCGCGCGTGGAGCAAACCAAGCCCAGCGACAGAAGCACAGCTCCCAGCGTGAGCCAGTGCGCGCTGTGGAATGCGAGGTTCCACACCGACGAATCGCTCCCAAGCGGGAATGCGTCAGGCGCCGCGGGAGCGTGGAGCGGGAGGGCGCGAAGCAACAGGAACGACAGACCGCCGCAGGCGCTCAACCACAGCCCTCTCCCTCGAGGCGTGAAGTGCTCCATGGCCTTGGAGAGTCGCGGGAGCAG
Organism: Myxococcaceae bacterium JPH2; assembly: GCA_016458225.1. Taxonomy (NCBI): domain Bacteria; kingdom Pseudomonadati; phylum Myxococcota; class Myxococcia; order Myxococcales; family Myxococcaceae; species Myxococcaceae bacterium JPH2. The sequence continues at coordinate 103,840 of JAEMGR010000017.1, forward strand.
CCAGCGGTAGCTCAGGAATCCCAGGGCCGCCGTGCCCAGCAGCAGCAGGCTCCAGTCTGCAATCGTCCACGGAGCCGCGACCGCGTGGACCGCCACCACAAAGCTGGCTGCCAACGAGAGGAGCAGGCTGCTACCGCCGCGCCAGGAGGCGAATCCTCGGGAGGGTGTGTCGGCTGGCGCTGGTGGGGCGATAGGAGAGGATTCCATGGGCAGCCTAGTAACGTAGGCCGGAGCTTCGAGTCCAGGTTTGGTCCCGGCTCCTCAGCAGGTGCTCGTCTGGTGCTTGTGACCTCATGGGTGAGACGTCTTGAGACGCCGGTCGATGACCGAGCGGCCTCGAACCGCAGATGCCTGATTGGCGCCCTTGGGCATGCTCCGCCTGAACTCTGCCCGCGGGATGGGGCGGGGGATTGCGCCACGATGCCTGGTGCCGTAAGGAGGGCGGATTCAATGTGGGATGGACAGCGGTGCACGGACCGCCTTTCCCTTTCACCCACGCGCCTCCCTCGTGACCGGACGATGGGGGCTTGAGGAGCACTCCAACGTGTCGCTGCTATTCATCTGCGTGGCCGTGGCTTTCTTTGGGTGGATCTTCTCCCAGTTCGGCTCGTGGCTGGCGGCTCGGCATGCCGTCACCTGGTACCTGGTCAGTGGCTTCATCCTGGTCGCGGCCATCCGTCCGGATTGGCTGCTGCCGGTGGCGCACCTGCTGGGCATCACCCTGGTCAGCAACATGGTGCTCGCGGGACTGACCATGTTCCTGTTCGTGCAGATGCTCGAGCAGTACGCGGAGAACAACGGCCTGCGCCGGCAGATGGTGCGCATGGTCTCCTCGCTGGCGGCGGACACGTTCCCGTCGCGTGAGGCCTCGGACACGCGGACGCGCGTGCTCGTCGTGCTGCCTTGCTACAACGAGTCGGAGAGCCTCCCCGTGCTCGTGCCGCGCCTCACGGCGCTCCAGCGCGCGACGCCCGAGCTGGACCTGGACTTCTGCATCGTCAATGACGGCTCGGTGGATGCCACGCCCGCCGTGCTGCGGCGGCTGGCTCCGCAGAACCACGTGACGCACCACACGAACATCGGTGTGGCGGGCGGTCTGCGCACGGGCTTTCTCATCGCGCAGCGGACGGGCGCGCACTTCGCGGTGCAGTGTGACTCGGATGGCCAGCATCCCATCGAGTCCATCCCCGAGGTGGTTCGCGTGGCTCGCGAGCGCTCCGTGGATCTGCTCATCGGCTCGCGGTTCGCGGGCGGCGGCGCGGAGGGCAATGACACGCTGGCCAGCACCACGCGCATGCGCCGCGCGGGCGGCATCGTGGTCAGCACGCTCCTGGGCCTCTTCGGCCGCGGCGCTCGCGTGTCGGATCCGACGTCCGGTTTCCGCGTCTACTCGCCGCGCGCCATGGCCACGCTGCTGCGCTGGATGCCGGATGAGTACCCGGAGCCCGAGTCCATCGCGCTGGTGGCGCTGAATGGACTGCGCGTGGAGGAGACCGCGGTGGTGATGAGCCCGCGCACGACGGGCACCTCCAGCCTCAGCGGCATCAAGAGCCTGCGCTTCATGACGAAGGTCGCGTCCGCGCTCCTGGGGCTGCGCCTGCGCTCCATGCCGCAGGCGACCCCGGTGTCCGTCCCCACGGAGTGAAGCGGGAGGGACGCGGCTCAGCGCTTCGTCGCGCCGCGTGCCTTCGCGCCAGGTTCGAGGCGCGCGAGTCGTGCCTCCACGTCTCGGCGCCACTGGGCCTGCGTGCGCGCGTGCTCCCGCTGGTTCTCGATGACGGTGGCGAGGGCGTCGAGGATGGACTCGTTGAACTCCACCTGACGCCGCAGCATCTCGTTGATGAAGGGCTGGAACGTGAAGCGGAAGGCGCGCTTGACGGCCACCAGCACCGGGCCCACGCCGGGACGGTGGGACGTGGCGGGCTCGGCGTGGCGCGAGTCCATCTTCCCGCGCGCCTCTTGGAGCAGGGTCGGCCACTCGGCGGCCACCGGCGTCCGCGTGGAGGACTCCAGCGCTTCTCTCAGGGCCTGTTTCGCCTTCGGGTCGGGCTCGGGGAGCTGACGCGTTTGGGCGGCGACGGCCTCCGCCGTGGGCGACTGGGTCAGCAGATCATCCGCGTTCATGCAGGGGGCCGCCTCGGGAAGAGAGGGATTGGAACAGGGCTTCGACCGTGGACTCGATGTGCTCGGGCGCAAGCTCGAACAGGCGCGCTCCCAAGCGATGGGATGCGTCGCCCTCCGCGCGCGCCTCGCTGGTGGCTCGCACACCCCACGCTGGCGCGGAGGTGAGAGGCAGCAGCGTTGACGCGACCTCGGTGTCCACGCCCAGGTAGACATGGGGCGCGGACGATGCGCGTGCGGCGGTCTCCAGCGCGGAGGAGCCGGGCAGGGGCTCCGCGGGGAGTCCCACGGGTTGATCCGCCGTGAAGTGCCACACGGGTGGTCCCTCGACGTCCTCGGGACCCGGTGCGGCGCGCGGCGCGACGGTGCGGGGACGCAGGGCCAGCACGCGCGCCTCGGGCACGCGCGATGCGAGCGCGCGGGCCAGCCGTGACATGGGCGCGTCGGGCCGCAGGGAGTAGCCGGGGCAGATGAGTTCGATGCGGGCGGGCGCGGGAGGCGAGGGGAGGGCCGGCATGCGCCCCTCGAAGCAGTCGGACAGGGCCTCGCGCACCTGCTCGGCGACGGTGTCCTGGGAGAACGCGGCCACGCGGGCCCGCTGCGCGTCAATGACCTGGGTGCGGAGGGCTCCCGAGCGCTCCAGCACGGCGAGGAGCTGCGCGACCTCCATCGGATCTCGCGAGAACGTCGCGATGCCCGCGCCGCCCATCGTCTCGGGCACGGCGGCGGCGGCATGGGCCACGACGGGGACGCCTCGGTACATGGCCTCCAGGAGGGGCACGCCGAAGCCCTCGTGGCGGCTCATGGACACGTAGGCCGTGGCCACGGAGAAGCACGCGGAGAGCTGCGCGGCGCTCACGCGGCCGAGGAAGTGGACGCGCTCGGGGCCCAAGAGGTCCTTGAGGCCCAGGAGGAACGCGCCGTAGGGCGAGTCCCGGTTGAGCGCGCCCGCGATGAGCAGGCGGCTTCGGGGTTGGTACAGGCGCTGGTACGCGGTGAAGACGCGCAGCACGTCGTCCATGCGCTTGCTGGGCACGGCTCGGCCCACGAAGAGGATGTTGGCGCAGCCGTCATCCAGCTCGGCCTGGAGCGTGGCATCCGGGGGCGTGTCGAAGCTGCTCCAGTCGATGGCGAAGGGCAGCACGGCGACGTGGCGGTATCCCGCGGCGGCCAGCTCCTCGGCGCTGAAGCGCGAGTAGGCGAAGGCCGCGTCCATGTGCTCGCGCATGGCGAGCAGCTCGGCGCGGGCCGCGTCGCAGGCGATCGCCACCTTGCGCTCGAAGCCCTCGAAGAGCCGGGCGGGCGTGACGTTGTGGTACACGAGAAGCTTGCGGCCGGGCGACCGGGCGATCATCGGCACCATGCGCGACTCGAAGCTGTGGTGGACGATGAGCACCGAGTCTCGCGAGGCCTCGCGGGGATAGTCACGCGCGGGGCGGACCTGATCCCGGCACGTGTCGTCCCACTGCTCCGCGTAGATTTCCGAGACATGGCCCCAGGAGCGCAGCAGGCTCTGCAGGTAGCGGACCTGGTTGCCGACCGCATCTCCCCAGGCCAGCCGGGCAACGAACTGGTGGATGTGTCGGGGCCCGTTGGTCCCCGCCGCCTCTGGCCGAGTCTTCACGGGCGGCACCCTTACAATCCTCCTGTCCCGACGTACAGGGGCGCCTCTCGCGGCGCCTTGACGGGGGGGACCCCCTCCAGTACGCAGGCTCGTCTTCTCACGTGGCGGGCCCTCGGGAATTGGGAATGAACGTTCTGGTGACAGGCGGCTGTGGCTTCATCGGCTCCAACCTCGTGAAGTACCTGCGCCGCGAGCGACCGGACTGGAAGGTCGTCAACCTGGACCGGCTCACCTACGCGGGCAACCTGGAGACGCTCGCGGACCTGGAGGGTGACCCCGGCCACGTCTTCGTTCGCGGCGACATCGGCAACCGCGAGCTGGTCGAGCACCTGATGGCGCAACATTCCATCGACGCGGTGATGCACCTGGCGGCCGAGAGCCACGTCGATCGCTCCATCCTCGGGCCCGAGGTGTTCATCACCACGAACGTGCTGGGCACCCAGCGGCTGTTGGAGGCATCTCGTGCGCGGGGCGTGCGGCGCTTCCTGATGGTGTCCACCGACGAGGTCTATGGTTCGCTCGGCCCGACGGGCGCCTTCACCGAGTCCTCGCCGCTGCAGCCCTCCAGCCCCTACTCGGCTTCGAAGACGAGTTCGGACCTGGTGGCGCTCGCGTACCACCACACGTTCCAGCTCGACGTGGTGGTGACGCGCTGCTCGAACAACTACGGGCGCTATCAGTTCCCCGAGAAGCTGATCCCCTTGATGGTCGTCAATGCGCTGCACGACAAGCCGCTGCCCGTGTATGGCGATGGCGGCAACGTGCGCGATTGGTTGCACGTGGAGGACCACTGTCAGGCATTGCTGCTCGCGCTGGAGAAGGGGCGGGCGGGCGACGTCTACAACATTGGCGGGGGCGCGGAGCGCCGCAACCTGGAGATCGTCCGGAGCATCCTCGCGCTGCTGGGCAAGCCCGAGTCCCTCATCCGCTTCGTGACGGACCGGCCGGGGCACGACCGGCGCTATGCCATTGACCCGTCGAAGATTCGCGCGGAGCTGGGCTGGAAGGCGGCGCACACCTTCGAGCAGGGCCTGGAGCAGACGGTGCGCTGGTACGTGGACAACCCGGCGTGGTGGGAGCGCGTGATGAGCGGCGCGTATCGGCAGTACTTCGACACGCAATACCAGACGCGGCTCCACGGCCGGGGAGCCTGAGGCCACCATGCGCTTTCTCGTCACGGGCTCGAACGGACTGGTAGGGCGGCGGGCGTGCGCGCAGCTGGCCCACGAGGGACACGAGGTGGTGGGGTTGGGCCGAGGCCCGCGCCGCGCCGCCGGTGACTTCCGCTACGCGTCGGTGGACCTGACGCGCGAGGCGGAGGTGGTGGAGGCCGTCAGCGCGGCCTCGCCTGAGGTCATCCTCCACTGCGCCTCCATGACGGAGGTGGACGCGTGCGAGAAGGACCCCGAGGCGGCGTACGCCGGCAATGTCTCCGCGACAGCCTTCGTGGCGCGGGCCGCGCGCAAGGCGGGGGCGCACCTGGTGCACGTGTCCACGGACTACGTCTTCGATGGAGACGCGGGGCCGTATGACGAGGAGGCGGTGCCCAACCCGCGTGGCGTGTATGCCATCACCAAGCACATGGGCGAGCAGGCCGCGCGGGTGCTCGCGCCGGGCTGTGCGATTGCGCGTACGGCGGTGGTGTATGGCTGGCCCGCGGTGGAGGGCCGGGTGAACTTCGGCGCGTGGCTGGTGGGCGCACTGGAGAAGGGGCAGCCCGTGAAGCTCTTCGAGGACCAGGTGGTGTCCCCGAGCCTCGCGGACAACGTGGCGGCCATGTTGGTGGAGCTGGGAGCACGGCGCCTGGGCGGCGTGTGGAACACGTGCGGCGCCGAGGTGTTGGACCGCGTGGCCTTCGGGCGCGCGGTGTGCGGGGTGTTTGGCTTTGACCCCGCGTTGATTGTCCCGACGCGGATGGCCGACCTGAAGCTCCCGGCGCCGAGGCCTCTGCGCAGTGGCTTGAAGACGGACAAGGCGCGGGCGCAGCTGACGCAGCGACCGATGGCGCTCGGAGATTCCCTGTCGCGCTTCCACGCGGCATGGAAGGCGGCGCGCGAGGTGCGGCCATGAAGGGAATCGTCCTCGCGGGGGGCTCGGGCACGCGCCTGTACCCGCTGACGCGCGTGGTGAGCAAGCAGCTGCTGCCCGTACACGACAAGCCGATGATCTACTACCCGGTGTCCACGCTGATGCTGGCGGGCATCCGGGAGCTGCTCATCATCTCCACGCCGCAGGACCTGCCGCGCTTCCGCGAGCTGTTGGGGGACGGCTCTCAGTGGGGCGTGTCCTTTCAGTACGCCGAGCAGCCGCGACCGGAAGGTCTGGCGCAGGCGTTCGTGATTGGGCGCGACTTCGTCGGGAAGGATCCGGTGTCGCTCATCCTGGGCGACAACATCTTCTACGGGCACGGCCTGAGCGAGCAGGTGCAGCGCGCGGCGCGGCGGGCCTCGGGCGCGACGGTGTTCGGGTACTACGTGAAGGATCCGGAGCGCTACGGCGTGGTGGAGCTGGATGCCCAGCAGCGCGCGCTGAGCATCGAGGAGAAGCCGGTCCGGCCCAAGTCGAACTACGCCGTCACGGGCTTGTACTTCTATGACAACCAGGTGGTGGAGATCGCCCGCGACCTGAAGCCGAGCCGCCGAGGCGAGCTGGAGATCACCGACGTCAACGCGGAGTACATGCGTCGGGGCCAGCTCACCGTGGAGTTGATGGGGCGCGGGTATGCGTGGCTGGACACGGGCACGCATGAGTCGCTCATGCAGGCGTCCAACTTCATCCAGATCATCGAGCAGCGGCAGGGCCTGAAGGTGGCGTGCCTGGAAGAGATTGCCTTTCGCATGGGGTACATCGACGCGGCGCAGCTCGCCCGTCTGGCCGAGCCCATGCGAAAGAACGAGTACGGCCAGTACCTGCTGGCGCTCAGCGAGAATCGAGGAGCGGTGTCGTGAAGGTGATTCCCACCGAGCTTCCCGGAGTGTTGCTCCTGGAGCCGAAGGTGTTTGGCGATGACCGGGGCTTCTTCCTGGAGACGTTCCACGCGGGCCGCTACGCGGACGCGGGCATCCCGGGGCCCTTCGTGCAGGACAACCTGTCGCGCTCGGTGAAGGGCACGCTGCGCGGGCTGCACTTCCAGGAGCCGCAGGCGCAGGGGAAGCTGGTGCAGGTCCTCGCGGGCGCGGTGTGGGACGTGGCCGTGGACATCCGCCGAGGCTCGCCGCACTTCGGCCAGTGGATGGCGGTGGAGCTGTCCGCGGACAACAAGCGCCAGCTCTGGGTGCCTCCGGGCTTCGCGCACGGCTTCTGCGTGCTGAGCGACTCGGCGGACTTCTCTTACAAGTGCACGGCGCTGTATGCGCCGAACTGCGAGCACGGCATCGCGTGGAATGATCCGGACCTGGGCATTCCCTGGCCGGTGAATCCGCCGCTCCTGTCGCCCAAGGATGCTCGGGCGCCTCGGCTGAAGGATGCTCCGTTGCTGCCGGTGTTCGCGGGCTGAGTGACTGCCTCTCAGGGAGCGATCTCGGGAGGCAGGTCGGCCTTGCAGCGCGAGATGGCGGACTGGGCATCGCGCGCCTTGGGGAACAGCTTCAGGACCTCGCGATACGTGCGGATGGCGGACTCGCAGGCTCCATCGCGGGCCTGGGTGTTGCCTCGGTTCATCAGCGCGGTGGCCTTCGAGACGTTCGCGCGCAGCTCCTCCAGTCGAGGCTCCGCCGCCGCCAGCTCCGGCGCGCTGTCGAGGATGGCCTGCGCATCGCCCAGCTTGCCTGTGGCCAGCTCGAGGTTGGCGCGGAAGAGCAGCTCACGCGCCTGACGTTGTTCATCAGGTGTCGCGGGGCTCGGAGGTCGGGGCACGGCGTCCGTAGGCGGTGGAGCGGAGTCCGTTCCTGCGCCGACCACGGGCGTCGCGATGGCGGGTACCGTTCCGGTCGGGGGCGCGGCAGTCCCATCTGGAGTCGGTGATTCGGTTCCCGCCGAGGGCGGTGCGGCGCCGCTCGGGGTTGTCGCGCCCACCGAGGGTGCTGTCCCGCCAGTGGCGCCGAGCGCGGGCTGCTGTGGGGACGTAGCGCCGCTTCCTTCCGCTGGAGGGGTGCGCAGATGCACGACGCCCAGTCCCGCGGCCATCATGATGCCGCCCACCACGATTGCGCTCAGCAGACCGCTCCGTCGGTTCGAGGGCGCGGCGTACGGCGATGCCGGCAGCGCGGTCTTGTCCAAGCCGTCGGAGAGGGGACGCGCGCCAGGCGCAGGCTGGGGGAGCGAACTCGGCGCTGCGGGCGTGGCAGCCGTTACTGGCTGCGTGCGCGCAGCGGGCGTTGCACCTGGCGCGGGCTGGGTGAGTTGAATGGGCACCGCGGGCGTGGCGGCGGCGGGCGTGGCGCCTCGAATGAGCGTGGCCTCGGTGCCGTCTCCGTAGAGGAGGGTGCCGGGGGCCTGGGGCGCAGCGGGCGCGCCTCCTGGAACCGGAGTGAGGCTGAGCGCGGAGCGCCCCGTCAGCGTGGGCAGCGCGTTGCTCAGGTCCGAGGCGAAGGCCTCCATCGTCGCGTAGCGCTCGACCCGATTCTTCGCGGTGGCCTTCTGGATGACGGTGTCGAGCGCGGGCAGTTGAAGATCCGGGCAGAGGTCCGCCAGCCGGGGCATGGGCTGGTGCACCTGCTTCTGCATGATCTCCGGGATGGTGGTCCCATCGAAGGGCTGCCGGCCGGTGAGCATCTCGAACAGGACGATGCCCACCGCGTACACGTCCGCGCGCGCGTCGGCGTCCAGGCCCAGCACCTGCTCCGGTGCCATGTAGCGAGGCGTCCCCGCCACCGCGCCTTGCACCGTGAGGCGCGGCGCGCCGTCCGCGATGCGTGCGATGCCAAAGTCGAGCACCTTCACATGGAAGCCGCGCAGTCCCTGGCGGACCATGATGTTCTCGGGCTTGAGGTCGCGGTGGATGACCTGTCGCGCGTGCGCATACGCGAGCACGTCCGCGACCTGGAGCATGATGTCGCCCGCTTCGTGCGCGGGCCGCCGCCCCGCCGCGTGCAGCAAGCGCTTGAGGTCGTCTCCCTCCACGTACTCCATGGAGATGTAGAGGCCGCCTTCCTCGTCCTGACCGAAGTCGTGCAGCATCACCGCGTTGGGGTGCGCCACGCGCGCGTAGCTCTTGGCCTCGTTGAGGAAGCGCCGCGCTACATCCGGATCCATGGACAGGCCGCTGTTGAGGAACTTGAGCGCCACCTGCTGGCCAATGCCCACCTGCTCGGCCAGATAGACGGAGCCCATGCCGCCCTGGCCCAGCCGCCGCAGGATGCGATAGCGCCCGGCCACCACGCGGCCCGGCATCCGGTCCTCGGTGGGCGTGAGCGTGAGCAGCTGGGTGCCGCCGCATGCAGGGCAGGCGCCGTTCCAGGTGTCGTGCTGGGCCTCGCAGCGCTGGCAGATGTGGATGGCCATGTCCGGGCGCGCCTCGTCAGCGGGTGGGGGCGGTGGCGTAGCGCTGGAAGAGCAGTCGCTCCAGCTCACGCGCACCGGCTTCGGGTGACTGCGACTGCGCCGTCGCCGCGCGCAGCACGTCCGTGCGCGAGTCCTGTGGCAGCTCCGCCTCCATCACCGCGAGCGCGCCCGGCAGGTCTCCCGCCTGCTGGAGCGCGGAGGCGCGCCACACGCGGTACTCGGGACGCGAGGGCGCCGCCGCGGCGGCCTGGGCGAACAGGGCCTGGGCCTTGCGCGCATCTCCCGCGCGCAGCGCCCCCTGTCCCTCCAGGAACGGGAGCTGAGAGGCCGCCTGGGCCGCGGGCTCGCCCGTATCTCGCGCGAGGTCGAACAGTGCGCGGGCCTCGCGCAGCCGCTCGGGCTCCACGGCCTCTCCCGCGAGCGCGTTGCCATGGAGCGTCTCGGTGGCCGCTCGACACGCGGCGCTCAACCGACTCCCCATCTCTCCGAGGTCCACGCCCAGGTAGCCCTGCGACACGAGCGTGGTCAGCAGATCTCCCGCCGAGCCGGTCCCCACGAGCTTGCCCGCCTCCAGCGCGGTGAAGAACGCGGACTTCAGCTCCACGTGGCGCGCGGTGAGATCGGCCGGTGCCTTCTTCTTGCGGTACGCCGCCTTGAACTGCCGCTCACACAGCTCCAGCTCGCGCTTGGCCTTGCCTCGGTCCTGGATGTCCGGAGCGCTGCGAAGATAGGCGCGATACGCGACGCACGCGCCCGCCACGTCCTTCGCCCCGAGCCGCGAGCGCGCCAGTCCCAAGTAGGCCGGCAGCGTGGCGGGGCTGGCGCGGGTGGCCTGGAGGAACAGGCGCGAGGACTCCGCATACTTCTTCTTGTTGTAGAGCCGCTGGCCCTCGGCCACGAGCCCGTCGCCATTGCCCACCGAGGGGCCGACCAATGGCTCCGCGAGGCTCGCGGTGGACAGCGCGAGGACAGCGAGGAGACACACGCGGCGCAGGTCAGAACGCATAGCCGAATCCTCCGCGGAAGTTGCTGGTGCCCGAGATGTTCTTCGTCAGCGAGAAGCTGTGCTGGTACCCGGCGGAGGCGTAGAGCCCCTCGTAGAGGAACACGCGCAAGGTGGCCTGCCCCATGGCGTGCACGTCCAGCGTGTAGAGCCCGTCGGAGAAGAGCTGTCCTTCTCCGCGCTCCTTGAGCAGCACGCCTTGCAGCTCCAGTCCCGCCTGCGCGGACAGGGCCACGGGGCCGAGCACCCATCGCAGCTGCGGCTGGAGCGCGCGCACGCGCAGGAACTGCGCCTTCACGTCCAACGCGCCGCGGCTCTTCACCGCGTCCACGCTCTCGCCGGTGGCCTCGTCTGGCACCGTGACGCCCAGGGTCCACGTGTCGCCGGTGGTGTAGTAGCTGCCGCCCACCAGCATCACGCCGAAGAACTTCCCGTAGCGCCCGTACTCGAGCCCGAACCCCTGGACGCGCTGCCGGCCCGGCGCGCGCACGTCCTGGGTGCGGAAGGACTTGAGCGGATCCGGCGAGTTGACCGGGCGCGTCTCCACGGAGGAACCGGTGAGGCGGTTCGCTTCGAGGGAGACCTCCAGGTAACTCTTCAAGTCGTACGTGGCTTCCTGCCGCGCGCGCATGGCGAGCTTGAAGGACTGGAACCCCGTCGGCTTCAGGGCCTGCTCCAGGGTGAAGGTCTCTCCTGGCTGGATGACGGCTTGGACTTCGTGGGGCAGGTAGCCCTCCTGCGCCAGCGTGAGCGTGTGAGTCCCTGGCTGGATGCCCTGGTCCACCGCGTTGGTGCCCACGCGCTGTCCGTCCACGAGGATCTCGGTGCCCACGGGCGCGGCCTTCACCACCAGCCGCGCGGGAACCTTCTCCAGCGCGCGCTCGACCTTCACCTTCTCGCGCGAGCCCACCTGTCGCGTGACCTCCCAGGGCAGGTGCGACGCGAGTTCAAAGCGGAAGGTGTGCTCGCCCGGGAGCAGCTCGGCGGTGAAGGGGCTGGTGCCCACCTTCACGCCGTCGATGAAGACGGTGGCGCCCGAGGGCTGACTCACCGCTTCCACGGTCGCGTTGATGGAGAGGAACTTCACCAGCGCGCCCGCGAGCGCTTTCTCGAAGACGGGGTTGGCGGCCTCGGCTTGCGTGCGCGCGCCGGTGTCCGTGCGCACGCTGACGGCGCGGAAGCGATAGCCCGCGTCATCCTGTCCGCCTTGCACCAGCACCACGCGCTCGATGCCGAGCGAGGCGACGTAGGTCTCGAAGGGCTCGCGGCAGCGCGTCGTGCTGGAGACGCAGCGCAGATCGCCGCGTCGTCCTTTGAGCCAGGTGGTCAGCGCGTCGCGTCCCACGCGCTGCGCGTCGCGCGTTTCGGGAGGGAGCAGGGCGGTGATGCCGGACTCGGTGCGCTGCACGAGCGCGTCTTGTCCGGGATAGAGCGGTTGCACGAGCCACACCGTGGCGGGCTCGGCGGGGGAGCTGGGCGTGGCGCCAGCAGCAAGCGCCAGGCTGACCGTCAGGAGGCATGAGACGAACATGGCGTCCTCTTCAGAAGACACTTCAGACAGGGAGGCTTCGAGCCCCAGGCCACCGTCCCCCCACCAGGGTCTAACGTCCAAGCACGGCACCCTGCCTAGGGGAGCACCGTGCGCATGGCACCTTCCTGGGAGGGATAACATGTTTTGCTTTGCGGGTGGCACGGTGGGCCGGCGACCGGGCGGCCGGGGGCTCGGGGCCGAGGGGGCAGACTGAGCGGCGGGTGATGCCCATGCTCTTCCAGGTCACTCGGAGGAGGCCCCATGGTCCTGCCCGGCAAGGGAATCGGGTGGAAGTCATTCCTCGTGGAACTCAAGAACGAGTGGACACGGGACAATGTCAGCGACGTCGCGGGCTCTCTGACGTTCCGCGGCATCCTGGCCCTCTTTCCGTTCCTCCTGTTCCTGGTCTCGCTCGCGGGGGTGCTCATTGACCCGCATCAAGCCCAGACACTCATCCATGAGCTGTCACGGGTGGCGCCCAAGGAGGTGACGGCCATTCTCAGCCAGCGCATCCAGTCGCTCGCGGACAGCAATCCGGTGGGGCTCTTGACGGTGGGAGGCGTGGGCGCGGTGTGGGCGGCGTCCGGCGGGATCTCCGCGTTGATGACGGCGCTGAACACGGCCTATGGCGTGCGGGAGACGCGGCCCCTTTGGAAGACGCGAGGCATCGCGGTGACGACGACGCTGGTCACCGCGCTCGTGGCCATCCTCGCGGCGGCGGTGGCGGTGGCGACCCCCGCTCTCGCGGGCAAGCTGGGGGGGCGAGCGGAGTCCGTGGTGCTGTGGCTGCGCCTGCCGGTCGCGGGCGTGCTGATGATGTTCCTGTGGGCGGTGCTGTATCACGTGCTGCCCAACGTGACGCAGCGCTTCCGCCTCATCACCCCGGGCTCGGTGGTGGGCGTGCTCATCTGGATCCTCGCCTCGTGGGGGTTCTCCACGTACGTGGCCAACTTCGGCAAATACGACGTGAACTATGGCGCCATTGGTGGCGTCATCGTGTTGCTGCTGTGGATGTGGATCTCCGCGCAGGTCGTGCTGTTGGGCGCGGAGATCAACGCCATCCTCGACAGGCCCTCGCAGGAGTCTGGGAGCCCCGCCACGCCCCGCTCGAATCCGCGGACGCCTGTCACGGAGCCGCCCCAGGACGGCCGCGTCCCGGACGAGCCCGAGCCGCACCCCGTCGCCCTCGCGCGGACTCCGCTGGCCGCGGCGGCGAAGTGGGTGACGGGTCTGGGAGTGGGTCTGTTCCTGTTCCGGCGGGGAGCGAGCCGCTGACTCGTGTGGCGTGGAATCCAAGGTGTTGAGCGCTGACGGGGTTCGGTGAGAGGCTGGCGCGCCCCTGTCTGGCGCGCGGAGCATGCAAGGCGTTGCGCTGGGCTGGGGCGAAGCAAACCGCTCTCCCGGAGATGTGATGCCTCGCCCGTTCGCCGTTCGACTCCTTCCCGTCTGGGCGCCTCTGGTGCTCCTGTGTCTGGGTGGTTGTGGTGGCAAGAACGAGCCGCCGCCTCCCTCCGAGCCTTCCGATACGAGCGCGCCGAGCACGCACGCCAATCCGACCGGCGGCACCTACTCGAACCAGGTCTCGGTCGAGCTGACCTGCAATGACGGCAGCGGCAGCGGGTGCGCGGCCACGTACTACACGAGCGATGGCTCGACGCCCTCGGCGCAGTCGTCCAAGTATCAGGCCGCCATCGTGGTGCGCGCGGACACGACGCTGCGCTTCTTCTCGGTGGACAAGGCGGGCAACGCCGAGGCCGCGCGTCAGGAGCAGTACGCCATCGTGCAGAAGCCCGTCGACACGGTGGCGCCGGTGACGAGCGCTTCGCCCCCAGGCGGCGCCTTCAATGGCTCGCGCTTCGTGTCGCTCGACTGCCGCGACCAAGGGGGACTCTGCGCGGCCACGTATTACACGGTCGATGGTTCGACCCCGTCGAAGCAGTCGCCTCGGTACACCGCGCCGCTCATCGTCGGTCAGTCGATGCAGCTCCGGTTCTTCTCCGTGGACCCGGCGGGCAACGTGGAGCAGGTGAAGACGGAGTCGTATGTCATCGATACGGCGGCGCCCTCGGTGACGGCCTCACGCCCTGGTGGGAAGTTCCAGGGCACGCTCTCCCTGACGCTGTCCTGCGATGACGGCCAGGGTTCCGGGTGCAAGGACATCTACTTCACGCGCGATGGCTCCACGCCGACCACGGCTTCGGTGCGCTACACCGCGCCGCTCTCGCTGTCCGCGACCACCACGGTGCGCTTCTTCGCGACGGATGTGGCGGGCAACGCCTCGGCCCCGGTGACCGAGGCGTATGTGTGGGAGGCGCCCGTGCCGGAGGCCGCGGCGAGTCCTCGGGGCGGGGTGTTCAAGGACGGGCCGCAGGTGATGCTCACGTGCGTGGACGGACCGGGCCTGGGGCCCTGCGCCTCCATCCACTACACAGTGGATGGTACGACTCCCACCTCGGCCTCCACGAAGTACACCGCGCCGATTCAACTCACGAGCAGCACGCAGCTGCGGTTTCTCGCGGTGAGCACCACCGGCAAGCCGGGCGCCGTGGTCAGTGAGATGTACAACCTGGACACGGTGGGCCCTGTCACGCAGGCGAGCCCCGCGGGCGCGATGTTTCGAGACGCGGTCGATGTGAAGCTCACGTGCACGGACGCCAACGGCTGCCAGGCGACCTACGTCACGCGGGATGGCAGCATTCCGACGACGACCTCGCCGCGCTACACCGAGCCGCTGCACCTGACCGAAGAGACCACGCTGCGCTTCTACTCGGTGGATGTGGTGGGCAACGTGGAGGCGGTTCGCAGCGAGCACTACGCGTTCGATCGCATCCCGCCGACGACCCAGGCGAACCCCGGGGGCGGCACCTACGTGGCACCCCTCTTCGTCGCGCTCGGCTGCGATGACGCCGTGGGCAGCGGCTGCGCCACCACGCGCTACACGCTGGATGGCTCGGATCCGAACACCAGCGCCACCGCCGTGGCGTACAGCAACCCCATCTCGATTCGCGGCACCGTGCAGCTTCGGTATGCCTCGGTGGACAAGCTGGGCAACATCGAGTCCGCGGGCTCGCAGTCCTATACGGTCCACGATTCGCCGGGTGCGGTCTCCACGCAGATCGCCGCCATCCGGACCACGGCCAGCGGCACGGGACTGAAGCTGCACATCGGAGGCGCCTTCGTCACGGGCGTGACGCCGCAGGGTGGCAACACCAGCAACGATCCCGCGGGCTTCTTTCTCCAGGCGAGCCAGGGAGGCTCGGCGCTCTTCGTCGCGGTGGATCCGTCCACGCTGTCGCCACCCCTGGCCGTGGGAGACCTCGTGGGGCTGACGGTCACCGCGAAGACGGTCGTCAACGGGATGCAGCGCGCGGTGTCTATCTCCGACCTCCAGGTCTTCGCGCGCAACCAACCCCTGGTGTCGCTCGTTCAGGACGTGAGCGCGGTGGACCTCATGGCTTCAGCGGCCAGCTACGAGGCGAAGCTCATCACTGTGCGAGGTGACATCACCGGAGACTTCGGCAATGCGGGGCAGGGCTTCGTGCAGGCCAGTTTCTCCACGGCCGGAACGCCGCAGGGCTCCGCGTCCACCAGCAACCTGCGCCTGCGGATGCTCGCGTCCGTCCAGGCCACGCATGCGCTCGGCGCGGGGTGCACGGTGTCTGTCCAGGCCCCGCTGTGGTTGTACTCGGCCCCGTCCAGTTCAACGGTGGTCCAGCCCTCGGCCTGGGATGTCTCGGCCGTGTCTTCGATTGCGTGTCCCGCGCCGCGCGTGGTGTCGGCACGAGGCACGGGTCCAGGCGAGGTGACGGTCCGCTTCGACCGCGCGCTGGCTCCCGACAGCGTGGAGGCGGACGGCAGCCAGTTCTCCTTGGGGGACGTTGGCATCCCGGTGACCTCCGCCACGGTGAACGGCCGCGAGGTGAAGCTGACCACGGGCGAGCACGTTCCGGGGACGCACTACGCGCTCTCCGCGAGTCGAGCCCTGCGCGACACGCGGGGCACGCCGATGGCGCAGGACGGCAGCGCGAGCTTCCTGGCGTACAGCCTCCCGGCCCGGCTGCGCCTGACGGAGGTCGCCCCCAATCTGTACGCAGGTCGCGACCTGTTCGAACTCGTCGTGTTGAATGAGGGCAGCGTGGACGGGATGACCCTGGTTGATGGCAACAGCACGTTGGCCACGTTGCCGGGGGCCTATGTGCACGCGGGGGACGTCATCGTCATCCACATGATGCCCGGCGCCCTGTCTGGCTTTGAAGCCCCGCAGTCGGAGACCCTGTTCCCTCAGGAGTATGCGTCGGCGAACTACCCCGGGAACTACGACTCCGCTTGGGACTTCCTGGGCGGTCCCATCAACGTCGTCTATCCGGGCAGTCACCTGTTCCGCGTCAATGACCCCAAGGGCGTCACGCAGGACGTGCTCGCGGTGATGAGTCCAGGCAGTCAGTACGCGCCCTATCCGGGCTTCTTGCAGGCGGCGCAGGCCCAGGGACTCTGGTCCCCCGCTGACTGCGCCGGCATGCCTTGCACCTCCGCCACCGACCCGAGCGTGGTCGACGTCTCGGTGAACTGGAGCGCGTATCCGATGCCGGACAGCGTCAGCTACACGCTCCAGTCTCCCCTCGCTGCGGACAACGACACCGCGTCGGGCTGGCTCATCACGTCGGGCACGATGGGCTTCGTGGCCAACTGAGCGCCAGCCGCGCGGACCGCTCGGGCGTCGTGGACCGACGCTCGAGCGGCGCGGTGCTACCGGCGCTTGAGCGCCGCGTCCGCGTGCTTCTCCCGGAACTCGGAGTAGGGGCCGTTGAAGTCGAGCACTTCCTTGCCCAGCTCGAGGCTCCACACGCGGGTGGCCACCTCGGAGATGAGTTCCTGGTCGTGCGTGACGACGATGACCGTGCCCTCGTACTTCTGGAGGCCCTCGGCCAGGGCGGCGATGGACTCGAGGTCCAGGTGGTTGGTCGGCTCGTCCAGCACGAGCACGTTGTCCTGCATGATCATCAGCTTGGACAACAGCAGGCGCACCGTCTCGCCACCGGAGAGGGTGTCCGTGTTCTTCATGCGCTCCTCACCGGAGAAGAGCATGCGGCCCAGCACGCCGGAGATCTCCTCGTTGGTGAGCTTGTCGTGCAGGTCGCGCAGCCAGCCGAAGCAGGTGGTCCCCTTGCGCACGACGCCGTGGTGGTCCTGCGGCAGGTAGCCCACGGATGCCTGGTGCCCCCAGGTGAGCTTGCCGGAGTCGGACTCGAGCTGGCCGGCGATCATCTTCACCAGCGTGGACTTACCCACGCCGTTGCGGCCGATGACGCAGATCTTCTCGCCCTTGCACACGAGCGCGTTGAACGGGCGGATGACGGGCGTGCCGTCGAAGCTCTTGCTGATGCCTTCGATCATCAGCGTCTGCTTGCCGCTCACGACCTTCTGATCGAACCGGATGAACGGGCGCGCGATGTTGGAGCGCTTCAAGTCCTCCGTCTTCAGCTTGTCGATCTGCTTGATGCGGCTCTGCACCTGCGAGGCGCGCGTGCCGGCGTGGAAGCGGGCGACGAAGTCCTGGAGCTGGGCGATCTTCTTCTTCTTCTCCGCCGTCTCCGACTCGACGCGCGTGCGCAGCTGCGCCTTCTGCCGGACCATGTCGTCGTAGCCACCCGTGTACTGGATGATGGCCTCGTAATCGATGTCCGCGATGTGCGTGCAGATGGAGTTGAGGAAGTGCCGGTCGTGGCTGATGGTGATGAGCACGCCCTCGTACTCGTGGAGGAACGTCTCCAGCCAGCGGATGGAGTCGATGTCCAGGTTGTTCGTGGGCTCGTCGAGCAGCAGCCCCTCGGGCTTGCCGAACAGCGCCTGCGCGAGCAGCACGCGCAGCTTCAGGCCACCGGTGAGCTGGCGCATGGGGCCCTCGTGGAAGGCCTCCTCGATGCCAAGGCCCGCCAGCAGCGTGGCCGCGTCGCTCTCCGCCGAGTACCCGTCCTCCTCGGCGATGACGCCCTCCAGCTCACCCAGCCGATTGCCGTCCTCCTCGGTGATGTCGGACTTGGCGAGCAGCTGGTTCTTCTCGTGCATCGCGGCCCACAGGCCCTGGTTGCCCATGAGCACGACGTCCAGCACGCGGTCGTTCTCGTAGCGGAAGTGGTCCTGGCGCAGGATGCCCAGCTTGCGGGGGCGGATGATGTTGCCCATGTCCGCTTCCTCGTCTCCCGCGAGGATCTTCATGAAGGTGGACTTGCCAGCCCCGTTGGGACCGGTGAGGCCGTAGCGGCGCCCGGGCGAGAAGGTGACGTTGACCTCCTCGAAGAGCTTCTTGGGCCCATAGGCCTTGGAGACGTTGATGACGTTGAACATGGCGGCGGCGTTGTAGCGGAAATGGCGCGGCGATCAACGGCGCGCGGTGAGAGCGTCACCGACAGGATGGCGGTGGACTCCCTGTAACCGCCCGAAGGGGCCGGAAAATGCCGGCCGGGCGCCGCGCCGGGGGGCGGACAGGGAGGCGGATGACAGGAAGCGGGTGTCCGATGGGCAGGGGCAGGTATAAGGCGCGGCAATGGCCGTCCGCTTCGAACTGCTCTCCACCGACCCCACCGGCGCCCGCGCGGGCATCCTCCACACCCGGCGGGGCTCGTTCCCCACGCCCATGTTCATGCCGGTGGCCACGCACGCCGGCTTCCGCCACCTGTCCATGGAGGAGGCCAAGGAGGCGGGCGCGATGATCCTCCTGGCGAACACCTACCACCTGATGCTCCGGCCGGGTGCCCAGGTGTTCAAGCGCTTCGGGGGCATCCATCCCTTCATGGGCTGGCAGGGCGGGGTGCTGACCGACTCGGGCGGCTTCCAAATCTTCTCCCTGCCGGAGGACCGCCTCATCACGGAGAAGGGCGCCCACTTCCGCAGCTTCCACGACAACAGCCGTCAGCTCCTCAGCCCCGAGTCGAGCATCGCCATGCAGCAGGCGATCAACTCGGAGATCATGATGGTGCTGGACGTGTGCATCGACTCGCGCACGGACGAGGCGGGCACGCGCGAGGCCATGGAGCGCACCCACCGTTGGGCGGTGCGCAGCCTGGAGGCCAAGGCCAAGGTGGACACCGGCCAGGCCCTCTTCGGCATCGTCCAGGGCGGCGTCTTCCCGAACCTGCGCGACGAGAGCGCCGCCTTCCTCACGAAGCTGCCCTTCGACGGGTTCGCCATTGGCGGGCTCGCCGTGGGTGAGACGAAGGCCGAGCGCGAGACGATGACGGCGCGCGCCACCGAGTCCCTCCCGCGCGACAAGCCCCGCTACCTCATGGGCGTGGGCACCCCCACCGACCTCATCGAGGCGGTGCTGCGCGGGGTGGACATGTTCGACTGCATCATCCCCACGAAGATGGCCCAGCAGGGCTATGCCTACACGTTCCAGGGACTGGTGCGCATCACCCGCTCCGTGTTCCAGCTCTCGGACGAGCCGCTCGACGCGACGTGCGACTGCTACGTCTGCAAGGGCTACACGCGCGGCTACCTCCAGCACCTCATGCGCGGCAAGCACCACCTGGGCTCGCGCATGCTGTCGGTCCACAACGTCCGCCACTACCAGATGCTCATGGCCCGGCTGCGCGCCGGGATCCTCCAGGGCACCTATGCCGAGGTCGCCCGGGAGCTGAAGGCCGCCATCGCCACCCCCAAGGACCTCAAGGACGAGGCGAGTGTTGCAAATGCGACACTCAAGGAAGTCGGCTAAAAGTCGTGCAAATGAAATAACCAGCAACGATCGCCTCTCAAGTTCCGATAAACGGGAGTGTTCTTTCCCGTTTTCCTGGAGGGGTAGTCATGTCGGTTACTTCTGCTTCCCGAGCCCAGTCCAAGACGATCACCACGCTGGGCAAGACCCCGGCCGCGACGAACAAGACGGCGACCTCGCCCTTGCTGAAGTCGGGCAGCCACGGCGCCAAGGTGTTGGAACTCCAGAAGGAACTGAAGGCGGCGGGCTTCAACCCGGGGGCGCTGGACGGCAAGTTCGGCCCGAAGACGAAGGCGGCCGTGGTGGGCTTCCAGAAGGCCCACCGCTTGACGCAGGACGGCGTCGTCGGGCCCAAGACGTGGGGTGCCCTCAAGGGTGACCGGTTCGAGCCCGCGCACAACAAGCCGCCCAAGACGGGTGGCAGCCACGGCGCGGGCGGCTCCACGGGCGGCAGCCAGGGCGCGGGCGGCGTCACGCAGCCCTCGAACGCGCCGCCGGGCGAGAAGGTCAACAAGATGCTGGCCGAGGCGGCCAAGCACATCGGCTTCCACGAGGGCGCGGGCAACGCCAACCCGTTCTCCAAGTTCTTCGGGCGCCCGGGCGAGGCGTGGTGCGCGGACTTCGTGAGCTACGCGGCCACGAAGGCGGGCCTGCACATGAACACGGCGTCCGCGCAGGGCGTGCAGGACGCCATCGCGAAGAAGGGCAACTGGAAGGGCCGCAACAACCCGCAGCCGGGCGACGCCATCACCTTCGACTGGCAGGGCAAGAACGGCCATGCCGACCACGTGGGCCTGGTGGAGAAGGTCTACACGAAGGGCGGCAAGACCTACGTCCAGACCATCGAGGGGAACTCGAGCGACCAGGTGCGCCGCAAGACCTACCTGGCGACCGATCCGGTCATCAAGGGCTACGGGAAGATCACCTGAGCGGCCCTCGCGCCCGTAGAATGGCGCGACATGTCACCTCTGAAGTCGAGCCCTCCCCACGGGGGAGGGTGCACCAGCGCGGGCCTGGCCCGGGTGGCCCCGCGCCATGGCTGAGTCCGAGAATCCCCGCGACGGTGAGTTCGAACTCGTCACCCTGAGGAATGGCTCCCGCGCCGTGCGCCACCTGGGGCACGGCGAGGTGATGCACCCCTCGGTGGGACCCTGGAAGGAGGCGCTCGGCCTCTACGTGGATCCGCCGCGTCTGGCGGACCGCCTGCGCCAGCCCGGCGCGCCCCTGGTCATCCTGGATGTGGGACTGGGGGCGGCCACCAACGCCGTGGCCGCGCTCACCCGCGCCAGGGAGCTGGGCGGCGAGCGGCGGCGCGAGCTGCACCTCGTCAGCTTCGAGGTGGACCTCGCTCCGCTGCGGCTGGCCCTGGCGGATCCGCAGGGCTTTCCCTTCCTCCAACCCTTCCGAGAGGCCGCCGAGGCCCTCATCCGGGACGGCCGGTGGGAGGAAGACGGCCTGCGCTGGGAGCTGAAGCTCGGGGAGGCCCGGGCGCACCTGCGCGGCCCGTTGCCGGTGGCCGACCTGGTGTTCTTCGATCCGTTCTCTCCGGCCTCCAACCCGGACATGTGGACCGAGCACGCGCTGGCCGAGGTGCGCCGCCACTGCCGCGAAGAGGGGGAGGGGGCCCTGCTGATGACCTACAGCGCGGCCACGCCCACGCGGGTGACGCTGCTGCTGGCCGGCTTCTACGTGGGAGCGGGGGCCGCCACGGGCACCAAGGGCGAGACGACGGTGGCCTCCACCCGGCGCGAGTCCCTGGACGCCCCCCTGGGAGCCCGGTGGCTGGAGCGTTGGAAGCGCTCCTCCTCCCGGGCTCCGCACGGCGCGGACCTTACGCCCGAGGTCGAGGCGCGCCTTCTGAGCCACCCCCAGTGGCGCTGAGGGCCGCCTCGCTGGGCAGCTCGGACCAGCGCACGTGGTAGGTGGCGGACGTGCCGTCGAACTCCTCGGGTAGCGACACCACGCGCTGCCCGCCGCAGAGCTCCACCGCGCGGGCCAGCAGCCCGGCCGCGAAGGTGGGCTGATCCGCCAGCACGTCGTTCATCCAAAGCTCCAGCGACGTGGGGCTGCGCTCAACGATTTTGACCTCACTGAAGTTGTTGCCGGCGCGAAAGCCGAGTCCCGAGCGCAGCAGGGCTCGGCGCGGCCCGGCGAGGCGAACGACGCCGAGCAGGGCGCGGCCGAAGAACGTCCCGAAGTAGGCGTCCATGAAGCGCTCGCCCAGCGAGTAGTACGCCGCCTCGGCGGGGACGCCGCCATAGACGTGGCCCGCGGCGATGCGCAGGAACTCGCGCCACTGCTCCAGGGTGTAGGCGCGCTCCAACTTTTGATCGAGGTCCAGGCCCGCCCGCCGCAGGTGCTCCCGACACGCGGGAGTCAGGCGGTTCTCGAGGGCGCGAACGAAGAGCGCCTCCACGGTTTGGGCGAAAACAAGCTTCTCTGGATTCATATCGCGCCACCCTACACCGAGCCGCCCATGCGATGCGCCCCCACCGGAGAACTTCCGTTCAGCGGCACTGGATGGGAGTGTCAGGAAGACTGCGTGATGCGGACGGGGCGTGAGGCTCGGGGCGTCCGAGACGCACCGGGATTCACACCCACGGCACGGGCCATGAGGCCGCGCAGCCACCGGTGGGCCGGGTCGTTCTCGAACCGCTCGTGCCACACCTGCCGGACGTCGAAGGTGCGGATGGGGATGGGCGGCGGGAAGACGTCGAGGGCGTGGTGGGGCGAGAAGGCCTCCAGCATCCGGCGGGGCGCGGTGACGACGCAGTCGGTGCGCTCCAGGATGGCGGGGGTGATGAGGAAGTACGGCAGGCGCAGGGCGATGCGGCGCGCCAGGCCGCGCTTGGCCAGCTCCACGTCCACGATGCCGGGGCCCTGGCCCTGCGGGCTGATGAGCAGGTGGGACAGCTTCAGGTAGGTGTCCAGGTCCAGCCCTCGGCGCACCGCGGGGTGGCCGCGCCGCACCGCGCAGAGGAAGTCCTCGGTGAAGAGCTTCTGCTGGCGCAAGAACGCGGGCGCCTCGGTGTGGGAGGGCACCACGGCGAGGTCCACCTCGCCGGTCTCCAGCAGGCTGGGGAAGCTCGACGTCTCCACGTGCCGCACCACCAGGTCGACTCGGGGCGCCTCTCGGCCGAGCAGCTCCATGGCGGGCGGCAGCATCACCGCGGCGAAGTAGTCGCGCGTGGCCACGGTGAAGCTTCGCGCGGCGGTGGCGGGCTCGAAGTCATGCTCGGCGCGCAGCGCGCGCTGCAGCTCCACCAGCCCGCGGTGGAGCGGGGCGGTCAACTGCGCGGCCCTCGGGGTGAGCACCATGCCGCCCCGTCCGCGGATGAGCAGCGGGTCTCCCAGGTGTTCGCGCAGCCGCGCCAGCGCGTGGCTCATCGCGGACTGGGTGAGGCCCAATTGCTCGGCCGCCCGCGTGACGTTGACCTCGGTCAGCAGCGCGTCGAGCGCGAGCAGCAGGTTGAGGTCGATGTCCGCCAGGTCCAGCTCGCGCGGCTTCGCGGGGGCGGCGCGGGTGCGCGGTGAGGTGGAAGCACGGGCATGCACGGGGCTCATGTCCACATGCGTAGCATGCAGTGGCTTCATGTGCAGCCCAGGGACAGATTGCCGCCATCCCGTCGTGCTTCGGAGGCAGTCATGTCATTCGTCGTCAACACGCCCAACGGCAACATCGGTCGTCCGCTCGTGCAGCGGCTCCTTCATGCTGGCAAGCGCGTCACCCTCATCAGCCGCAAGGCGGAGAAGGTGGCGGACCTGGTGAAGGCTGGCGCGCGGGTGGTGGAGGGCTCGATGGAGGACCGCGCGGTGCTGGACGCGGCCTTCCAGGGCGCCACGGCGCTCTTCTGGCTCAACCCGCCACCGAGCCGTCCGGACTACGTCTCCTGGTCCGAGGGCGTCGCCCGGGAGGCGGCGCGGGCGGCCAAGGCGCACGGCATCGGGCGCGTCGTGGTGCTGTCGAGCGTGGGGGCGCAGAACGGACCGGGCCTGGGCCCCGTCAGCTCCTTGCTCCCGGTGGAGAAGGCCTTCGAGGCGGAGCTTCCCAACGTCTACGCCCTGCGCGCGGGCTTCTTCATGGAGAACCTGCTGCACGATGTGACCGCGATTGCTCGCTCCGGCTCGCTGTTCACCCTCATGCCTCCGGACCAGAAGTTCCCCATGGTCGCGGTGGCGGACATCGCGGCGAAGGCGGCGGAGGTGCTGCTCGACGCCACGTGGACGGGACATCGCCAGGGCGGCGCGCAGGGGCCGGTGCACCTGTCGTTTCCCGAGGCCGCGGACATCCTCGCCGAGGCCCTGGGGCGCCCGGTGAAGTACGTGCGGATTCCCGCCGATGGCATGCGTCAAGGGCTGCTGGGTGCGGGGGCCCCCGCGTGGCTCGCGGAGGCCATGGTGGAGCTGTACGTCGGCGCGGGTGAGGGCCGGCTGGACGCGGCCGAGCCTCGCTCGAAGGACACCACCACGCCGACCCCACTGGCCCAGTTCGCGCGCACGGTGCTGCTGCCCGCGGTGGAGAAGGTGGCCCGGGCCGCCTGAGCTCGCGCGACTGACGACTGGCGCACGAAGCGGGCCGCCGGTCGTTGCATCCATCAGGGGGCATCCGCGAACAAGGGCGCGACCATGGACGAAACGCGCCCTGCCTCACGCTCGAAGACGGACCCCTCGCTCGACCTGCTGCACGCGCGGAGCCGCCGCCCGCTGGATGTCCTCTTCACGCCGCGCAGCGTGGCGGTGGTGGGGGCCAGCGAGCGCGCGGGGAGCGTGGGGCGCACCGTCCTGTGGAACCTGGTGAGCAGCCCGTTCGGCGGCACCGTCTATCCCATCAACCCGCGGCGCCCCCATGTGCTGGGCATCAAGGCGTGGCCCTCGCTGCGGGCCTTGCCCGAGCAGGTGGACCTGGCGGTCATCGTCGTCCCCGCGCCCCAGGTGCTGGACATCGTCCGCGAGTGCGCCGAGCTGGGTGTCCAGGGCGCCATCATCATCTCGGCGGGATTCAAGGAGACAGGGGAGGCGGGCGCGCGGCTGGAGCGCGACATCCTTCAGGTGGCGCAGTCCGCGCGCATGCGGATCGTGGGGCCCAATTGCCTGGGCATCATGCGGCCTCCCGGGGGACTCAACGCCACGTTCGCGCGCGGCATGGCCCGGTCGGGCAACGTGGCCTTCATCAGCCAGAGCGGCGCGCTGCTCACCGCCATCCTGGACTGGAGCCAGCGCGAGGCGGTGGGCTTCAGCGCCTTCGTCTCGGTGGGCTCGATGTTGGACGTGGGGTGGGGCGACGTCATCGACTACCTCGCGGACGACCCGATGACGCGCTCCATCCTGCTCTACATGGAGTCCATCGGGGACGCGCGCGCGTTCCTCTCCGCCGCGCGCGAGGTGGCCCTCACCAAGCCCATCATCGTCATCAAGGCGGGGCGCACGATGCAGGCGGCGCGGGCGGCCACGTCGCACACGGGCTCGCTGGCGGGCAGCGACGAGGTTCTCACCGCCGCGTTCCGGCGCGCGGGCGTGCTGCGCGTGGAGTCCATCGACGACCTCTTCCACATGGCCGAGGTGCTGGCCCGTCAGCCTCGGCCCTCGGGCCGGCGGCTCACGCTGCTCACGAACGCGGGAGGCCCCGGCGTGCTGGCCACGGATGCGCTCGTGTCCGGTGGCGGCGAGCTGGCGGTGCTGTCCGATGACACCCGCGCGAAGCTGGACGCGTTCCTGCCCGCGCAGTGGAGCCGAGGCAACCCCGTGGACATCCTGGGCGACGCCGACCCCGAGCGCTACGCGAAGGCCCTGGAGGTCGCGGGCGCGGACCCCAGCAGCGACGGCCTGCTCGTCATCCTCACGCCGCAGGACATGACCGAGCCCACCCAGACGGCGGATCGCCTCAAGCCCTATGCACGGCTCACGGACAGGCCGGTGCTGGCGAGCTGGATGGGAGGCTCGGAGGTCGCGGCGGGCGAGCGCATCCTCAACGACGCGGGCATCCCCACGTTCGGCTTCCCGGACACGGCGGCGCGCATCTTCAATTACATGTGGAAGTACACGGACAACCTCGCGGGCCTCTACGAGACGCCCACGCTGGCCGAGGAGCCCACGGGCAGCGGCCAGTCGGTGGCGCGCGAGCTGGTGCGCGAGGCGCGAGCCGCGGGCCGGGTGCTGTTGACCGAGTACGAGTCCAAGCAGTTGCTCGCCGCCTACGGCATCCCCACGGTGGAGACGTGGCTGGCGAGCCATGAGGACGAGGCCGTGGAGAAGGCCCGCACGCTGGGGTTCCCCGTGGTGCTCAAGCTGCACTCGCGCACGGTGACGCACAAGACAGACGTGGGCGGCGTGAGGCTGGACCTGTGGGACGAGCGGGCCGTGCGGGACGCGTTCGTGGGCATTCGCGAAGCGCTGGCGCAGCGGGGTCTGAGCGACGCGTTCGACGGCGTCACGGTCCAGCCGATGGTGCGGCGCGATGGCGTGGAACTCATCGTGGGCAGCAGCCTGGATGCGCAGTTCGGGCCGGTGCTGTTGTTTGGCGCGGGAGGCACGTGGGTGGAGGTCTTCAAGGACCGGGCGCTCGGGCTGCCGCCGCTCAACACCACGCTGGCGCGCCGGTTGATGGAGCGGACCCGCATCCACGAGGCGCTGCGCGGCGTGCGGGGCTCGGCGCCGCCGGTGGACCTGGGCGCGCTGGAGCGGTTGCTCGTGCGCTTCAGTCAGCTCGTCGTGGAGCAGCGCCTCATTCGCGAGCTGGACATCAATCCGTTGCTCGCGTCGTCCGAGCGATTGGTGGCGCTGGATGCGCGCGTGGTGCTGCATGGCCCGGAGGTGGATGAGTCCACGCTCCCGCCCCTGGTCATCGAGCCCTATCCGCTCCAGTACGTGGGGCGCTTCCGCATGCGAGATGGACAGGACCTGCTCCTGCGGCCCATCCGCCCGGAGGACGAGCCGCGCATGGTGAAGTTCCACCAGACGCTCTCCGAGCAGACCGTGTTCCTGCGCTACGCGGGGCTCATGAAGCTCAGTCAGCGCGTGGCGCACGAGCGGCTCGCGCGCATCTGCTTCATCGACTACGCGCGCGAGATGGCGCTCGTGGCGGAGCAGCGTCCCTCGCTTCGCGAGGCGGGGCCCATCGTGGGCGTGGGGCGGCTGACGCGGCTGCGAGGCACGCAGGACGCGGAGTTCGCCATCACCATCAGCGATGCGGTCCAGCGGCGAGGACTGGGGCAGGAGATGCTGCGGCGGCTCGTGGCCATTGGCCGCGATTGGGGATTGCGGCGCATCGTCGCGGACATCCTTGCGCGCAACCACGCGATGCAGCAGGTCAGTCAGGCGCTCGGGTTCCAAATCCTCCCGCACGACGAGCTGGCGCCAGACATGGTCAAGGCCGTGCTCGTGCTGTGAGGCCCTTGAGCCCCAAGCCTCACAGGTCGATGTGGTAGCGACGGCAGTACTGTCTCACGCGGGGCCGCTCGGACGCGGGGATGCGGGACCACTGGGCCTTGGCGTTGGCGAGGTCTCCCTGCCGGCAGTGCACGCGCGCAATCAATGCGTAGGACGCGCCCGTCACCTGCTTGCGCTGACTCATGCGGATGAGGCGCAGCGCTCCCTCGATGTCGTCCGCGGCCAGGGCCTGCTCCGCCGCCGCGAGGTCCTGTCGCACCGGCTCACTGATGCGCTCGGCGGTCGCGGGCCGGCTGTTGGGCACGGTGGATACGCGAGGCGCCTCGACTCGGGTGGCGACTCCGGGCGTCTCCTGCAAGGGATTGGTCGGAGGCGCCTCATGGTCGACGGCTTCGGGATGGGCCTCCGGTGCGGGATGGGCCTCTGGCACTTCATCCAGGCCGGGCTCGGGCTGCGCCACCTGGGCGGGATGGGCGTGGGCGTTCGGGGGCAGCTCCGTCTGCGGTTGCGTCGTCCCGGTCGGAGTTGGAGCCACGGGCGCGGGATGCGTGGTTGGCGCGTTGGGCGCGACACGGGGCGCTCCCGCGACGGCCGAGTCCCCGACGGGGGACCGCCACCACGCCGCCGCCGCGACGAGCCCGAGCACTCCGGCGACGACCCAGGGCAGGGCTCGGCGTCTTGCATGGGCGCGGACCCGGTCAGCGGGGGGCAGCAACGGCGTCGCGCTGGCGGGGCCGGGGGCGTCGGGCCTCGCGTTCTGGGTGACCGGCGTGGGCGGCGCGACGGGCGCGATGGGCTCGCTCGGAGGTGGGGCTCGCGGCGTGGTGGTGGGCCGGAGCGAGGGGGACGCGGGGGCTCGGAGTTCGAGCGGCGTTCCCGTCAGCTCCTCGATGAACGTGCTTGCGTCCGCCGGGCGGTCCTCGGGCCTCTTCTGGAGCGCGTGCAGGAGCGCGGCGACGACGGACTCGGGCAGCTCGGGGGCGAGCGTGGCGAGGTCCGCGGGCGGCTCATGGACGATCTGGTAGATCAGCTCCGCGACGGTGTCGCCCGCGAAGGGGCCTCGCCCCACGAGCATCTCGTAGACGATGCACCCGAAGGCGAAGAGGTCCGTGCGCGCGTCCACGCTGCTGTTGTGGCCCAGCGCCTGCTCGGGGGCCATGTACTGCGGCGTCCCCATCAGCACCGCGTCCAGCGTCTGCACCGTCTGCGAGTCGAGAATCTTGGAGATGCCGAAGTCGAGCAGCTTCACCTGCTCGGTGATTCGGCCCCCGGCCTCCGTGGGGATGAGGAACACGTTGCCCGGCTTGAGGTCGCGGTGGACCACGCCCGCGCGGTGGGCGGCCTGGAGCGCCGAGCCCATCTCGCGCGCCAGCGCGAGCGTCTCATGCAAGGGGATGCGCTTCTGCTTGCGCATCCGCCGCGAGAGGCTCTCCCCGCGCAGGTACTCCATCACCATGAACGGACTGCCATCCTCCAGGGTGTCGAAGTCCAGCACCTCGACGATGTTGGGGTGCGCCAGCCGCGAGGCAATCTCCGCCTCGCGCCGGAACCTCACCGGGATGTCCGCGGGCAGCGAAGCCGCGTGGTGCAGAACCTTGATGGCCACCTGCTTGCCCGGCAGCCGCAGGTGCCTCGCCAGGTGCACGGTGCCCATCCCCCCGCGCCCCAGCACCGACTCGATTTCGTAGGTCTGTCGAAGAATCGTTCCACGAGGAAGATCGTCAGCGGTCGAAGGAGTCATGGAAGAACGGAATTCTTGCGAATGCTTGGGTCGCTCTTAACTCGGGCCCCCCAGCTTGACCAGATGCGTCTGACATGGCGGGCCCGGTTGGCCAAGCATTCGTCCACCGTGCGGCATCTGGTGTCCGGAAGGCGTTTTTCCCGGTGGGGCAGGTCGTCCCCGCCTAGACTTTTCCTCCTGATGACGGCCCCATCCGACAACCGCGCCCCGCTCGCCGCCCTGCTTCCCCAGCGCGGGGAGCCTCCCCTGGACGCCGATGAAATCCTCAACCGCTTCGTGGGCTACGTGGCCACGAATGGCCTGAGCCTCTATCCGGCGCAGGAGGAGGCCATCCTGGAGCTGCTGGGGGGCAAGCACCTGTTCCTCAAGACGCCCACCGGCTCGGGCAAGTCGCTGGTGGCCACGGCGCTGCACTTCAAGGCCATGGCCGAGGGCAAGGTGTCCTTCTACACCTGTCCCATCAAGGCGCTGGTGAACGAGAAGTTCTTCGCGCTCTCGCACGCGTTCGGCCCGGAGAACGTGGGCATGCTCACCGGCGACGCGAGCATCAACCGCGACGCGCCCATCCTCTGCTGCACCGCGGAGATTCTCGCCAACCTGGCGATGCGCGACGCGAAGGCGCGCGTGGACTACGTCGTGATGGACGAGTTCCATTACTACTCCGACCGGGACCGCGGCGTGGCCTGGCAGATTCCGCTGCTCGCGCTGCCGGACACGACGTTCCTGCTGATGTCCGCCACGCTGGGGGACACGCACGTCATCGAGCAGAGCCTGGAGCAGCTCACCGGCCGCGAGGTGGCCACGGTGCGCAGCGCGCAGCGCCCGGTGCCGCTCGACTTCGACTACCGCGAGACGCCCCTGCACGAGACGCTGCAGGAGCTGGTGAGCCGGGGCCGCTATCCCGTCTACCTGGTGAACTTCACGCAGCGGGCCGCCGCCGAGCAGGCGCAGAACCTCATGAGCGTGGACTTCTGCACCAAGGAAGAGAAGGAGGCCATCCGTCAGGCGCTGCTGGACGCCCAGTTCGACACGCCCTACGGCAAGGACTTCCAGCGCTACCTGCGCCACGGCATCGGCATGCACCACGCGGGTCTGCTGCCCAAGTACCGCTTGCTGGTGGAGAAGCTCGCGCAGAACGGCCTGCTCAAGGTCATCAGCGGCACGGACACGCTGGGCGTGGGCGTGAACATCCCCATCCGCACGGTGCTCTTCACGCAGCTCTTCAAGTTCAACGGCGAGAAGCTGGCCACGCTGAGCGTGCGCGACTTCCAGCAGATCGCCGGCCGCGCGGGGCGCAAGGGCTTCGACACGCAAGGCAGCGTGGTGGCCCAGGCACCTGAGTACATGATTGAAAACATCCGCCAGGCCGCGAAGGAGGCCGCGGGCAAGAAGAAGTCGCCCAAGGCCAAGCCGCCTCAGAAGGGCTTCGTGCAGTACGACCGCAGCACCTTCGAGCGCCTCCAGACGGGCCTGCCCGAGCCGCTCGAATCGCGCTTCGAGGTGAGCCACGGCCTCCTGCTCAACCTGCTCCAGAGCGACAAGACGGAGGGCAGCGGCGGCTACCGGCGATTGGTGCAGTTGGTGATGCGCTCGCACGGCTCGGACTACCTGCGCCGCAAGCACCTGCGCACCGCCGCCTCGCAGTTCCGCACGCTGCGCGCGGCGGGCATCGTCGAGGTGGAGAAGGGGCACGACGGCTCGGGCGGCACGGTGAAGGTGGCCGAGGACCTCCAGCGCGACTTCAGCCTCAACCACACGCTGTCGCTCTACCTGCTGGACACGCTGGAGATGATCGACCCCGCGACGGAGACGTACGCGCTGGATGTCGTGACGCTGGTGGAGTCCATCCTGGAGAACCCAGACGTGGTGCTCTACGCGCAGCTCAACCAGCTCAAGGGCGAGAAGATCCAGGAGCTGAAGGCGCAGGGCATGGAGTACGACGACCGCATGGAGGAGCTGGAGAAGCTCGAGTGGCACAAGCCCAACCGGGACTTCATCTACGGCACCTTCAACGCGTTCGCGCGCAAGCACCCGTGGGTGGGCCAGGAGAACATCCGGCCCAAGTCCATCGTGCGCGACATGTTCGAGCGCTTCATGTCCTTCCACGACTACGTGCGCGAGTACGGCCTGCAGCGCAGCGAGGGCGTGCTGCTGCGCTACGTGGGTGACGTGTACAAGACGCTGCTCCAGGCGGTGCCGGAGCGCTTCCGCAACGAAGAGGTGGAGGACATCCTCGATCACCTCCGCGCGACCGTGCGCCAGGTCGACTCGAGCCTCATCGACGAGTGGGAGCGGATGAAGAACCCGGAGGCCGTCATCGAGGCCAAGCCGGTGGTGGACCTCAAGCCCAAGGAGCTCACCGAGGACCCCAAGGCCTTCGCCGCCCGCGTTCGAGAGGAGCTGCACCGCCTGCTGCGCGCCCTGGGACAGCGCCGCTACATGGACGCGCTGGGCATGCTCGACAACGCGCTGGGCGAGTGGACCGCGCCCAAGCTGGAGCAGGCCATGGCGCCGTACTTCGAGGAGCACAAGCTGGTGCTCCTCACCCCGCAGGCGCGCAAGCCGGCGCACACGCAGCTCAAGGAGGCGGGCCAGCGGCAGTGGGAGGCGCAGCAGCGCATCATGGACCCTGAGTCCCATGGCGACTGGGTCATCGACTGTGAGATCGACCTGCGCGGGCGCCGTCTGGATGACGGCCCCATCCTGATGCTCAAGCGGATTGGCGGCGTGACCGCCTGGAGCTGAGCCCCCGGTTCGCGGGGCGCACAGCGCGCGCCCCGCGAGCGGACGTGAGGCTCAGGCGCCTTGCGTCAGGAAGCGGAAGGGCTGCTCGCACTCGCGCGAGCAGCGGAAGAGGTAGCCCCGGCCCGCGTCACCGAACTCCAGGCCAAACGGCATGGCCGAGAGCTGAGCGACGAAGCGCATCGGCTCCTCGCAGCACATGGGCGCCGCGTCGCCGTTGAGCCAACCGGGCACGCCGCCGACCTTGCTCTCGGGGGCTGCCTCCAGCGCGCGGTCCAGGGCTTCCAACTGCGCGTCGGTGGCCTCGTTGACATCCACGGACAGCGCGGCGGTGTCCTCCTGGGCGGGCGCGAAGTTCAGCGGCCACTCCGCCTGGGGCACGCGCTTCGACGGGGTGCCCTCCACGCGAGGCTCGCCCGGGCGCACCGCCACGGCGGCGTTGGCGCCCGACTCCGAGTCCCAACGGAAGCAGACCGTCTCGGGGTTCTGGCACTGGAAGACGTGGACGCTGCCGAAGGGCGACAGGTCCAGCTTTCCGGGCACGTGCGGGAGCTGGAAGAGGAACTGCTGGGGCTCACCGCACTGCGCGCACACGGGCCAGTTCAACAGGCCCGTGGGCTCAGGGAAGCCGCCCACCTTGGCGAGCGGCACGCCGGGGCGGCCCGGAATGAGCGCCCACAGCGGCGCGAGGTTCATGGACATGAAACCTCGGGACTCTAGAAGTCCGCGATGCGGTCGGCCAGGGTCGAGTCGTCCACG
Source organism: Myxococcaceae bacterium JPH2 (assembly GCA_016458225.1). Taxonomy (NCBI): domain Bacteria; kingdom Pseudomonadati; phylum Myxococcota; class Myxococcia; order Myxococcales; family Myxococcaceae; species Myxococcaceae bacterium JPH2. The sequence continues at coordinate 135,903 of JAEMGR010000017.1, forward strand.
AACGGGTTGCGGTTCTGCTGGTACTTCTCGATGGCGTCATTGCGGCTGCTCTCCGCCGCGTCCACCCCGTCCGCCTTGTTCCACTGCTTGAGGATGGCCTCGTCCTCGGGCGGGATGTGCTTGCTGTAGACGGTGGAGAAGTAGAAGAGGGCGCGCGCGACGTTGCCCTTGTGCTCATCGGGCGGCTCGAAGACGGTGCGGCCCTGGGCGTCCTTGCCGAACTTGGCGCCGTTCTGGCTCCACTTCACGTCCTTCACGATGCCGAACGGATAGTTGCCCCGGATGGAGTTCGCCTTGCTGTCCGTGGGGAACAGGTGGTGGAGATCCGCCTTCGCCGCGCCCGTGGCGCCCTTAGACTGGGGCCAGGTGTGCTCCACGTTCATGTCGCTGCTGGAGGGGATCTTCTTCGTGGTCACCTCGCGGCCGGTGTACACGCACTTCACCTTGCCATCGTGGTTGTCCAGCTCGGTGAAGATGACCTTGCGCGCCTGGTTGTAGCCGAGGTCCTTGTGCTGGGAGACCGCGTCGTGCAGCGCGCGGATGAGGGCCTGGTCCTTCAGCCCGTCGTAGCGCGGGTCCTTGCCGGCCGGCGTGAAGACGTCCACCGGGCGCTGGGACTTCTTGGGGGCCGCGGGAGCCTGGGTCGAAGGCTTCGCCGTGCGGGCCTCGGCGGGGGTCGCGGCGCGGGGCGCGGTCGTGGAGCGGGACGGGAGGATGGCCATGCGGTGCCTCGCAACAAGGTGAGCGATGACCCATTTTCGGCGCGACGCGGCGCGGGTTGCGTCCCCTGTGCGTTTTGTCACCCGCACGGCACGTTCTCCCGCGCTTCCCGACCCGGGGTGGGGGAGTGCCCGCACCCCAAGTGGGCCTTGGGCTACGAGAGCGGCGGCGGCCGGGCGCTGACCTCGATCATCCCGATGTTGCCGTCGATGAACTCGGCCAGCTCCTCGGGGGTGACCTCGATGGGGCCTCGGGGGCAGAGCGGATCATTCACCACGTAGTTGCCCTCGGGCGTCTTGCCCGCGATGGACACCCAGTGGTTCCCGAAGTTGTGGTCCATCAGGTAGTTGTCCGCGGCGCTGGCGGTGGGGCCCCAGGCCTGATGGTCGGCGTCATAGCCGAAGGGGTTTCCACCCAGGATGACGGGGTGTCCCCGCGCGAGCGCCGCGTCCACCGTCTCCGCGGAGACATGTGTCTTGCGCACGATGGTGGCGTCCGCGCCGGCCTTGTCGAGGCCCTTGGCCAGCTGATCCACCGTCATGGTGACGGACTCGTTGGACGGGCCGAGGATGCTGTCGCGCACGCTGTCGATGGTGACGCCCGCGTGGGCCGCGTCGGGGTGCTCCATGGCCCCCACCGCCGTGGCCGCCATGATGATGGACGTGGGGCCGCAGTCGTTGCCGCCGTAGTACTTGCTGCCGTCGTTGAACTCGGTGGCGCCTGTCTTGCCCCACTGCGCGACGTGGAAGGCCCGGGCCTCGTCGACGGAGCTGACGGTGCTGGGCGGGATGGGCGCAACCAGGTCCTTGCCGGACAGGTCCTGCACGCGCACCTCACCGCCGGGCATGCGCGTGATGGAGCCCTTCTCGAACTGCTGGACCCTCGCGCCGTTGGGGCCCGCCTCCAGGGGGCTCATGGGGCGGCCCAACTGCGCGCCATAGGCCTTCACGAGGAGATCCACCGTGGAGTCCGGCTTGGGATGCTGCGGGGCCTGCATGGCCGCGAGGGTGGCCGGACCAATGAACCCCGGCTTCTTCCCGTCCACGGCGGTGGCCACGTCCTGCTTGGGGCCGATTCCCTCGGCGGCCTGGAAGTTCGCGAGCGCCTTCTGCGTGCGCGGCCCGAACGTCCCGTAGGCCGTGTCCGTCATGTCCAGGTAGCCGGCGCGCACCAGGAACTCTTGCAGACGCGTCACCGGACCTCCCTTCTGCTTGTCCACCTGACCGGCCTGGAGGTCGGCCACGCCCGAGGCGTCCACCAGCGGGGTGACGCCGCCGCGCGGTTCGCGCTGGGCGAACGGGCCCTTCGTCGCGACGTCGATGAACTTCGCCACGCCTTCGAGCCGATGCATCGCGTCGCTGTTCACCACGCGCTCGAAGAGGTCCTGCGGCGTCGGCGGCGGGGGCTTGGGCTGCGGACCGTACTGGGTGCCCGGGGGCACCTTCGCCGGTGGACTCTGCGCACTCCCCAGGTTCTTCAGTGCCTGCGACAGCCTCGTGAACGGATTGTCACGGATCGACGGCATGCCTTCCCCCCCTCGGATGCGAGTCTTCTAAAGACGACTTTCGGACGTTTCCTTGAGCGCCGGCGGCGTCAGCGCGGACAGCTCGCCGCGAGCGTCGACGTCCGAGACCGGCACCTGGGCTTCCAGGTCCTCGCGCAGCGCGCGGGCCTGCGCCCACTGTCCCGCGGCCAGCTCGGCGCGCAGCAGCGCGAGCCCGGCCCGGAGCGTGCGGGGCGCATAGGGCGGCGCGCCATCCGCCACGCGAAGCCCTTCGTACAGTCGGGCGAGGTGCAGCCGGCCGGCCTCATCGAGCGGCTCGGTGTTCGCCCGCCGCACCAGCTCCACCGCGGCCTCGTCATCGACGCGCAGCCTTCCCGTGGCGGTCGGCGTGAGCGTCAGCTCCCACGCCTGGGCCGTGAGTTCCACGCGCTCGGGAGTACAGCGCACCTGGAGGCCCGCGTCCTCGAAGGTCCAGGCTCCGACGTGCGCGCGCGTGAGCGACTCACAGGTGGACGCGTCGCAGGTGTCGATCTGCTCCAGCCACACGCGGCCTCCCGGGGCGAGGGCGCAGGGCAGGGCGTCCGCATCCCTCAGGCGGGCCTCCGCCTCGTCGGGGCCCTCGGGTGGGGCGGATGAAGGCGCGGCGACCGCGGGGGTCGCGGCCAGCCAGCCGCACGTGAGGGTGAAAAGCAGACGGTGTGTCGTCTTCATGGCCACGGCTCCCGGGCGCGCACCATGACGGGCGCTCCCGGAAGCCGAGGATTGCAACGGCCGGGCCCGCGTCGAGGATGACGCGGCCCCGGCTCTTCACCGCGGCGGACTACTGCAGCTCGGAGGCCGAGTAGACGCGGACCTTCATCAGGTCAGCGGCCGGCTTCTCCTTGACCACCTCGATGACGGTGCCGGTGTGGGGCACCTTGACTCCGGCGTACGGCTGCTCGGGGTACCAGAAGGTGTTCAGGTCGTTGAAGATGGGCTCGGCGGGCATCGACGGGTAGTTCTCGCGCGGCTGGCCATTGGGCTTGATGGACAGGCCCAGGCTGGGCTGCACGCCGAACGTCGCGTCGTGGATCTGCACGCGGCCGGACCAGTAGCGGCCATCGGCGCGGCGCAGCGGGACGGGGCGCGAGTCGACGGGCAAGAGGCGGCCCTCGCCCGGGTGGTCATACACCTTGTTGTCCGACATGGACGTGTCCCAGTACGTGATGAGCAGGCCCTCGTTGTACGCGTAGCGCTCGGCCCACTTGGGCAGGCCGTCCGCGGAGAAGCCGTAGTTGTACGGGCCGGTCTGCAGCGTCTTGTCGTAGCCGAGGTAGCTCCGGTACTCGGCCAGGTAGTAGTTCTCGTAGTAGGTGTTCTGGCCGTCCGTGAGGCGGAACGTCGCCTGGTCCCACGCGTCCGCGCCGCTCTCCGCGCCGTCCGCGAAGAGGATCTTCTTGTCGGTGCTCACGCGCACCTCGTCGAAGAGGAAGCCCGTGCCGAACGAGGCGGGGTCCGTCTTGTAGCGCAGCTTGACGGTGACGCTGTGGCCCGCGTAGGCGCTGAGGTCGAAGCTCAGCGGCACCCAGCCGTTGGACGCGCCGGTGATGCCGTTGCCCAGGTTGTTGCCGTTGGGGTCGGTCTGCGTGCTCACCGACGAGGGCAGGTTGACGAAGTCGCCGTCATCCACCGCCAACGCGATGTAGCCGTAGTCCCAGTCCGGCTCCGTGTCGAACCAGGTCTGGAGCGACAGCGTCGCGGCCTGCTTCTTGGGCAGCTTGACGGTCTTCACCAGCACGACGTCCAGGTTGTTGCCCTGGCCGCCCTGCCACGCGTACGCGCCCGCGGCGGGAGCGGTGACGGGCTCGGGACGGGGCTTGAGCGGCAGGTGCACCAGCAGGCCCTGCGCCGCGCGCGAGTTCCACTCCGCGGGGCCCAGCGTGTGGTGCGAGCGCTTGCCCGCGAACGCCTCGTCGTAGTTCAGCCAGCCCAGCTGCAGCTTGTCCCAGGCGAAGAAGTCACCCGGGCGCGAGCCGATGTCGGTGGTGCCGTCGTTCAGGTACGAGCCGCTGGACATGATGCTCCAGAAGCCGGTGCCGTTGTCCGCCAGGTTCGTCGTGTCGTACTGGTCCGGCAGACCCAGGTCGTGGCCGTACTCGTGCGCGAACACGCCCAGGCCGCCGTTCTCCGGCTGCATGGTGTAGTCGCCCACCCAGAAGTTCACGTTCGGCGCGAAGCGCGTGCCGCCGTTGGGGTTGTTCGCAGGGCCGGGGCCGTCCGCGCTGGTGCGGTTGGAGTAGGCGAACCAGCGGTGGCTCCACACGGCGTTGGCACCTTGCGCGCCGCCGCCGACTTCCTCGCCCATGCCGGCGTGGACGATCTGGAAGTGGTCGATGTAGCCGTCCGGCTCGTTGAAGTCGCCGTCGCCGTCGTAGTCGTACCGGTCCCACGTGTCGAAGGTGGCCAGGTACGCGGAGATCTCCTCGGGCGTCTTGCCCGCGGCGATCTGGTTCTGCGTCCAGACGTGGATGGCGTCCGAGATGAGGGGCCACACGCCGCTGGAGCAGTTGCTGCCGCCGCACAGGTCATGGCCGTAGCGGGCCTCGTTGTACGGGACCTTCACCCAGTCCGTCACGACGCCGTTGATGGTGTAGCGACCCGAGGACGCCGCCTTGTAGTAGTTGGCCACCGAGTCGTAGCCGGGCGCATTCGAGAAGTAGAGGTTCTCGAAGTGCTCGCGGCTGTAGTCCGCCTGCCAGATGGTGGTGTTGTCCTTGGCGCGGTCCGGCGAGGCAATCTGGTTGTGCAGCGGTCCGGGCAGGTCGCCACCGGGGTTGGTGGTGGGGTTGCCGTAGACGGGGTGCACCTGGTTGCCGAACTCCACGAGGATGACGAACACCTTGTCCTCGCGCTCCAGCCCCAGCTCCACGTACTGGCCCTTGCCCAGCTTGTGGACCTTGCCATTGCCAAGGCCCTGGCCGCGCAACCGCTCACGCAGCGCCCGCTGCCGCATGGCCTTCTGCCGCTCACCCTGGGGGTGGGGCATGTCATCCGACACTTCAGGGGAGGCGCGCCGAAGCTGCGTCTGGGCCTCGGCTTCCATCTCCGGCTTCTCGTACCAGGGCTGCTCGGCCAGCGCCGCCGGCGCCGCCAGCGTCATCAGGCTCCATGCGAGCCACGGATTGGGCTTCCTCATTGCTGCTCCTCTTTCGGTGGGTGGGAAGGCGACCTCATGTCCATGTCCGTCCGGGGGGTAATCCGTGTTTCTAATTCGAAACATGAGGTGTTGGAAATACGACATAGGTGAAACAGTGCCGTATTAGCAGTCAGGTCCGACATGACCTCGATGTGCGAAATGTCGGATGGGGTGCTTCGTCGAGCGGTGGGCGGTGCGGGTGTTTTGGGACACGGGCGACAGGGCGAGGGGGTACGGTGCCTGGCGGTATGGCGCGCATTCGACCCGTGGATCCCCCGTTGCGGCGTGATGTCCGGCTGTTGGGCCGGCTGTTGGGTGAAGTGCTGGTGGAGCAGGAGGGGCCGGCGCTCTTCGAGTTGGAGGAGCGGGTGCGGCACCTGGCCATCCAGCGGCGGCGCGGGCCGATGGAGGGGCGGCGGGCGGCGGCGGCCGAGCTGGCCCAGGTGCTCCAGCGGCTGCCGCTGTCCCAGGCCGAGCCGGTGCTGCGAGCCTTCGCGGTGTACTTCCAGCTCGTCAACCTGGCCGAGCAGCATCACCGGATCCGCCGGGCGCGGGCCCACGCGAGCGAGGGCGTGACGCGTCCGCAGCGGGGCTCGCTGGAGGCGACGATGCGCGAGCTGAAGCGCGCGGGCGTGCCGCCGGAGCGGGTGCGCGAGGCGCTGGAGGCGATGCGCGTGACGCTGACGCTGACCGCGCACCCGACGCAGGCCGTGCGCCGCACGCTGCTGGAGAAGCTGTACCGGCTGGCGCAGCTATTGGAAGCGCGGGACCGCTGCCGCCTCACGCCGCGCGAGCGCGCGGAGAACCGGGCCGCCATGCGCGAGGAGATCACCGCGCTCTGGCAGACGGATGAGCTGCGGCGGGAGCGGCCCACGGTGGGCGACGAGGTGAAGAACGTCCTCTGGTACGTGGAGGAGATGCTCGCGGACGAGGTGGGCGCGGTGCCCGAGTCGCTCGGGTGGGCCTTCGAGCGCGCCTATGGCGAGCCGCTGGGGCCCGTGGCCACGCCGGTGCGGGTGCACTCGTGGGTGGGCGGGGACATGGATGGCAACCCGCTGGTGACGCCCGAGGTGTTCGCGGACACGCTGCGCGCGCACCACGCCCGGGGCCTTCGGCTGCTCTTGCGCGAGGTGGCGCGGCTGGGCGGCATGCTGTCGCAGTCCGTGCGGCACGTGCACCCGGGCGAGGCGCTGGAGCGCTCCCTGGCGGACGACGCGCGCGAGCTGCCCGAGGTAGCGAAGCTCCAGGGCGCGCGCACCGAGGGCGAGCCATGGCGGCGCAAGCTGCGCTTCATGGAGGAGCGGCTCCTGCGGGGGCTGCGCTTCGTCGAGGCGCGGCGGCAGGGCCTGGACGCGCGGCTGCCGGAGGCGGCGTACCACTCGCCCGAGGCCTTGATGGCGGACCTGGGCGTGCTGGAGCGCTCCCTGGCCGAAGCCCGAGGTGCCCAGGCGGGGCTGCGCGAGGTGCGGCGCATGCACGAGCGCGTGCGAGCCCTGGGGCAGGGGCTGGCCGAGCTGGAGATCCGCGCCCCCGCCGAGGACGCGGTGAGCGCCACGCGGGCCGCCGAGGGAGGTCCGCCCGCGAGCGAGGGCGGCGCGCGATTGATGGCGGTGCTGGAGCGCCTGAAGGAAGCGCAGGCGGTGGGGAGCGAGGCGGTGTGCCGCACGCTCATCCTCAGCATGGCCAGCACCGCGGAGGACGTGCTGGCGGCGCTCGCGTGCGCGAAGCGCGCGGGCCTCTGGGACGACGCGCGCGGGTGCGCCACGGTGGACGTGGTGCCGCTGTTCGAGCAGTTGGGGGCGCTGGACGCGGGGCCGGAGGTCCTGCGCGCGCTCTTCGCCAACCCGGTGTACCGCCAGCACCTGCGCGCCCGGGGCGTGCAGGAGGTGATGGTGGGCTACAGCGACTCGGGCAAGGAGGTGGGGCTCCTGGCGGCGAGCGCGGCGCTGTACCGGGCGCAGGTGGCGCTGACCGAGGTGGCGCGCGCGCACGGCGTCACGCTGCGGCTGTTCCACGGCCGAGGCGAGACGGTGGCGCGCGGCGGGGGCCCGGCGCAGACGGCCATCCTCGCGCTGCCGCCCGGCACGGTGGCGGGCGCGTACAAGGCCACGGAGCAGGGCGAGGCCATGGACCACAAGTACGCGCGGCCGGAGCTGGCGCGGCGCACGCTGGAGTTGGTGCTGGGCGGCGTGCTGCTGCACACGCTCGATGCGCAGCCCCGGCCCCCGCCCGACGAGGAGGCCACCTACCGCAAGGCGTTCGACCAGTTGGCCGAGGACGGGCGGCGCGCGTACCGGGCGCTGGTCTGGGACGAGCCGCGCTTCGTGCCGTTCTTCATGGCGGCCACGCCCGTGGAGGAGATCGCCGCGCTGCCCATCGGTTCGCGCCCGAGCAAGCGCAAGGCGGGAGGACTGGAGACGCTGCGCGCGATCCCCTGGAGCTTCGCGTGGACGCAGTCGCGCGCCATCCTCCCGGGCTGGTACGGCGTGGGCACGGCGCTCGAGGCCATGGCGGCGCGGCCTGGCGGCGCGGCCCTGTCCCAGCGCATGTATCGGGAGTGGCCCTTCTTCCGATCCGTCATCGACAACGTCACCATGGTGCTGGCCAAGGCGGACATGGCCATCGCGTCGCGCTACGCGGCGCTGGCTCCCCCGGAGACGCGCCTGCTGTGGCGCACCATCCGCGCCGAGTACATGCGCACCCGGCGGCAGGTGAAGCGGCTGACCGGCGAGGCGCGGCTGCTCGACAACATGCCGCAGCTCCAGCGCAGCATTTCGTTGCGAAATCCCTACGTGGACCCCATGTCCTTCCTCCAAGTGGAGCTGCTGCGGCGCAAGCGTGAGGGGAGCGGGGAGGTCGATCGCCCGCTGCTGCTGACCCTCAACGGCATCGCCGCGGGCATGCGGAACACGGGCTAGGGCTCGAGAAGGTGGACGACGGGATGGCGTCAGGGACGTTCACGGTGGTGGAGCTGAACGCGAAGCACGGCTTCGCGCTGCTGCGGCCGGAGGAGGGCGGGGAGGCGGTGCCCACCTCGCTGTATCCGGACTCGGAGGCGGGCGGTCCCTCGGTGCATCAGCTGCGCGTGGGGGACCGGGTGAAGGGCCTGCGCCGCGGGCGGACCGTCTCCGAGGTGACGTGGGTGCAGAAGGCGCCGCCGCCCTACGCGGAGGTGGAGCGGATGGGCGAGCTGCTCGCGCTGCTGGAGCGCTGGGAGCTGCACCTGCCCTTCGAGGCCGTGGCGCTCGCCGAGCACCACTGGCGCGACAGCCGCGAGCACCCGCTGGAGGACGCGCTGCTGGCGCAGCTTCCGACCTTCCTCGACCGGGGCGGCACGCATCCCTACGAGGACGCGGGGCTGCTGGAGCGTCTGGTGGGGGCGACGCGCCGGTACCTGCCGGAGCTGGCGGTGCATCCGGTGGCGGGGAAGGCCGCGTTCCGAGTGGAGCCGGGCGCGGTCGAGGTCGAGGCGCCTCGGGCTTCCGGGGAGGCACCGGGCCCCACCTTCGCGCCGCTGCTCGCCGAGGTGAACGCGCGGCTGGCGGCGCACGGTGCGCCCGTGCGCTGGTTGGCCGTGGGCACGGACTGGGTGCTGGCTCCGCCCGCGCTGGTCGAGGTGCTCGGGCGGTTCGGCGTGCTCGGCGCGCGCTGAGGCTTACAGGCCGCCCTTGGCGCGCAGCATGCGGACCACCTCGGCGGCCATCACCTGGTGGCCTTGCTCGCTCGGGTGGATGCCGTCCACGGCGAGCCCGGGGAGGAACAGGTCCGGGTTGCTGGGCTGGCGCGTGACGGCCTCCAGGTCGATGACCGTCGCGCGCGAGAGCTGGCGGATCCACGCGTTGAGCGCGTGGCGTTGGGCCTTCACCTGCCCGTAGTCGCCATAGTGCGTCTTCTCCTTGGGCAGCAGCGTGCCCACCCAGAGGCGACAGAAGGGCTCCAGGCTGTCGAGCATGCGCGTCATCCGGTCCTCCAGCTCCGCCACGCTCAGGCCGCTGCTCAAGTCATTGGTGCCCAGGAGCACGATGCAGTCCGTGACGCCCTCCATCGAGAGCACCTCCTGCTGGAGGTTGAGCTGGGCGTCCCAGAAGCCCTCGCCGGACACGCCCGAGTTCACCACGGGGATGCCGAGCTGCTGCTCCGCCAGCGACGGCCACGCCTTGCGCGTGTCGCTGTGGCTGCTCATGTAGCCCTCGGTGATGCTGTCCCCGATGGCCACGAAGGCGCGTCCTGGCGGTCCCTCCACGTCCACCGTGGCCACGCCCACGGCCTTCTCCCACGGCGCTCCGCCCAGGGGCCCCTGGGTCATCGCGAACGCTCCGGCGCGCGCGAAGCTGCCGGGGAAGGCGTCGATGGTGCTCGCGGCCACGTTGCCCTGGGCCTCGAACGAGATGATCACTTCGTCGGACACCGTCACCGGAAACGCGACGGGGTCCGACGTCACCAGCGTGCGAGCCCCCGTGGCGAAGCCCGCCGAGCCTCGGAACGCGATGGTCACGGGCGCCGAGGCGAGCGCTCCGGTGTCGTCTCCCGCTCGGGCGATGGAGGCGCGCTGGAGCGTGAGGTTGCCATCCCCCGCGCGGAACGTGATGCGCACGCGGTCACCCGCACGGCCCACGCGCAGGCGCAGGCGGAACGTCGTCAGTCCATCCGTGGCGATCGAGCCGCGCAGGGCCTGATGAAAGCCCGGCTGGAACGTGGGCTTCGGCGCGGGCGGTGGCCGGGGCGTGGTGTGTTTCTCGTCACGCAAGTCCAGCACGGGAGTGGGCTCCAGCGGTGCCTGGGCCGCGTCCTGCGAGGTGCGCGACGACAGGCTCGCGGCGATGGACTCCGCGCGCGAGGTGTCTCCTCCCAGGCCGCATGCAGCCAACAGCCCGAGCGTCCCCACGACTCCCATCAGCCTGTTGTTCCACGCCATGTCGCCACCTCCCGGCGCGTCCCGATGCACGCGGACTGCCAAGGACGGCGCGGCGCGGCGCGGCCCATCTCGGCGACAGAGGTTTCCTCCGCCAGACGGATGTGGGGCGCGCGCGAGGGCCCGCGCACCCCACATGGGGAAGCCCGTTGTCCCGCGAGGTCGTCGCAGTTCCCAGCCCGAGGTGTCTGGGACTAGGGCACGCACGCGCCCACGTTGGGATTGTTGTCCACGGGACGGCAGGTGCCCGAGGCACACGCGGGGGCTCCCGTGGGAAAACGACACAGCGGTCGGCACGTGAGTTCCGTCCCCGTGCGGACACACGTGCTGCCAGGGGCGCATTGGTTGCTGAAGTCGCAGGCGGCGCCCTCGGGCAAGGTGCCGCGGCTCGCGCAGACGGGCCCCAGGGTGGACGGATAGCAGGCGAGGGGCGCGGCGCAGTCCTGTCCCAGCGCATCGCAGGACTTGGCGGGCGGGCCGCACACCAGCGGCAGCTCCACGGTGCCCTGCAGTCGCAGCACGGTGTTGCATTCCGCGCCCGCGCCGCACTGCGTGTTGGCGTCGCAGAGCCTGCGGCAGAAGAAGCCCGTGCCTGCATCCGCGAGCGGCTCGTCCTTGCAGAACAGGCCCTTCTTGCACGTGTCGAACGAGGGGCCCGACACGTCCGGCGACATCGTGCACGCGCCCCCTTCGTCCACCGTGCCCTCCGCCACGCATTGCCGCTGCGTGACCCCGGCGCTCGTCGTTGCGTACGTGCAGCGTTGCCCCGAGGCGCAGTCCTGCCGGACGGCGTCGCACGCGCCCGCGAAGCAGCGGCTGCCCGTGCCGCCATCCGCGAGCTGCGCGAAGAGGCAGGTCGTTCCGGCCCCACAACCTTCCTGCTTGGCCACGTTGCACGTGAAATCCGAGGGCGTCGTGTTCGGTCCTCCGTCGGGGAGCGCGGGTCCACCATCGCCCCCGTCGCGACCGGGGCTGGAGGGCAGGCCCGAGTCCACCGGTGGACGTCTTCCCACCTCTCCCGAGCACGCGGCCACGCAGAGCGCCACGAGGAGGGCACCACCCGACAACACGGCATGCACACGCATTCAGAACTCCTGGCGTGGAGGTCCGATGGGACTTACACGACGAAATCCATTCGCCGGGGGCTCTTGAACCGGGCCTGGGAACCAGCGGACACTTGCCGCTTGAACCGTGGGGGTAGCGGGTGCGCATGACTACGAAGGCGGATGCACCGGACGCGGCGGGGGAGCCGAATCCGTATGCGAACCGACGCACGGATGAGCGGGTGGCCGCTCGGTTCGAGGTGCGGTTCGAACAGATGCAGGACGCCGCGCGTGCGCTGCGTGCCTATTCGCTCAACGTGTCGGCCGGCGGGCTGTGCCTGCGCACGCGCAAGGCCTACGACGTGGGCGCGCAGGTGCGGTTGGCCATGGTGATTGGTGGCGAGGAGTTCAACCTCACCGGCATCATCGCGTGGGTGCGGGATGAGTCCGAGGCCATCGGCGTGCGCTTCACCGACGTGAGCGACGAGGACCACGCTCGGCTCTCGCGCGTGCTGCAGTCCTTCAAGCGCTGAAGGCGCTCGGAGTGACCCGTCGTCGCATGACGGGTCACTCCCTGACGGCCGCGCGCCTTCACTTCACCACGGGCTTGAGCGTCGCGAGCCGCGCCTTGTCGAGCTTCGCGACGACACCCACGCTGCGGCCCGCCAGGTTGGCCACGACGTACTGCGCGCTGCTGCCCAGCACCTGCGCGCTCTCCGAGAGCGTCAGCCCGTAGTCCTGCTCCAGCCACTGCGTCAGGCCGCTCGTCGCCGCGCGCAGGGCATCATCCAGGGAGCCCGCCTGTCCCAGCACCATGAGGTGCGTGGGCGACTCCACGCGCGGCATCGACGCGGCCTTGCCGTGCACGACGTCCACGGTCAGCTCGACCTCTAGCGAGGTCTCCAGCGCGTACTGAGACGTCTCTCCGTCGCCCTGCGCGGCGTGGGCATCGCCGAAGTAGAGCAGCGCGCCGGGCTGGAAGACGGGGAGGTAGACGGTGTTGCCCTCCACCACCTCGTTGAAGTCCATGTTCCCGCCGAAGCGGCTGGTGTCTCCGGTGGAGAAGGCGGGCAGGCCAAAGCCCGGCGCCACCGCGACTCCTCCGAGCATGGGCCGCAGCGGCACCGTGAAGTCCTTGAGGCGCTCCGTCGGCGTCTCGGGGCTCGCCACGCCGCGCTCCAGGTCCAGCTTCCAGCGCACGGGCTTGCCCAGGTCCACCGCCTTGGCGGCCAGCGCCGGCGTGAGCGCCCGTCCGACGACGGTGTCCAGGCTGTCCGCGTAGCGCCGGTTGAGCTTCAGGCGCTTCAGGTGGATGACGAGCGTGTCCCCGGGACGCGCATCCGCGATGAAGAACGGCCCCGTCTGCGGATTTCCGAAGAGCGCCTGCGTGACGCCGTGCTCGTCCACGCCGCCCGAGTCGAGCGTCGTGGTGTGCAGCGTGTCGCCCGCCCAGAGCGTGAGCACCGGCTCGCGAGTGGCGGAGAACTCGTTGGAGTAGCTGGTCGGCTTGAAGTCGTGCGTGCGCGGAGGACCGGCGGGGCGCTCGGGGATTCTCCGCGCGCTGAAGGCGTGCTTCACGCGGACGTTCGGGTGATTGGAGTCCGGCAGGTCCGCGGTGCCGCGAAGCGTGTCGCCGCTCACCTTGCCGGTATAGGTCGCGCGCGCGTGCTGCGCGTCGGTGACGACGAAGCGCACGTCATTGCCGCTGCGCTCGCCCTCCAGCGTGTCGCCGTCGAGCTCGCCGCCCAGCCGCTTGCCCGTGCGCTCCAACGTGAGGCCCTGGTAGAGCGCGTTGCCCCAGAGGTCCGTCGTGACGACCCACCGCTCCGTCGCGGGAGCCTGCGCGAGCACGAGGGAAGGGACACCGCAGACGAGGAGCGCCGTGACGAGTCGATGCATGGTGCCGCGCATCGTGTCACCTTGTGTGGGGAGGTATTCGCTGAACACCGCGCGGGGCGCCGATTCCCGAGCGCGGGAACGCGTGCGTCCCGGAATCGGCACGCGACCGCGGACTAGCGGCGCGTCTCCGTCTCGGCGTGGCGGAACACGCCCGAGTCCATCTCGCTGAAGCCGCACGCCTGGTAGAACTGGCGCGTCTCCGGGGTGGAGGCCAGCGGCGAGATGAGCTGGAGCTGCTTGACGCTCAGCACCCGGCCTCGCTCCACCACCTGCGCGAGCAGCGCCCGTCCCACGCCCCGGCGACGCCACGGCTCGGACACCACCAGCTCGTCCACCGTGGCCACGCGCCCGCGCAGCCGCAGCTGGGGCCGGTGGGAGAACGACACCATGCCCACGGGGCGGTCCTGCGGGTCACCGGCCACGAAGATTTCAATCTCCGGATGGCTGATGACCCAGTGGACCGTCTGCTGATCCGTTCCCTGGGGATAGCCCAGCTCACGGAGGAGCAGGGCCATGGCCTCGGCATCCCCCCGGCGCGCGCGGCGGATGCGGAAGGCGTTGGCCTCGGTACCTACGGGGGTGGCGCGGACGATGGGCGAGGACACGGGACCTGGGATTCTAATGACAGGGCCGCCGGACCTCCAAAGAGGAACGGCGGCCCGCACATCATTGTGTAGGTGCGACGCTTACGGCTGCTGCACCGCGAGCGCGCGCATCGCCTCGGTGATGTCACCCAGCTGCGGCACCGACGCCATCTCCAGCGTGTCCGCCAGACCGATGCCGGGGATGAACTTGCCCGCGAGCAGCTTGGGCGGCGCGAGCAGCGAGTAGAACAGCTCGTCCACGGTGCGGCGCACCAGGTGCTCGCCGAAGTTCGTCACCTCGGTGTCCTCGTTGACGTAGAGCACGCGGCCCGTCTTCTGGACGGAGGCCTGGATCATCTCCCAGTCGTAGGGCCACAGCGAGCGCAGGTCGATGACCTCCGCGCTGATGCCCTCGTCGGCGAGCGCGGCGGCGGCCTTCACGCACAGGGGCAGGGTGCGGCCGTAGCTCACCACGGTGAGCTGCGTGCCCTCGCGGACAATCTTGCCCTTGCCGATGGGGATGGCGAACGCCTCCAGGTTCGGCCACTGCGGCCGCCACTGGCTGCGGTCTCCGAGCGGCGCGTCGATCATCTTCGACAGCGCGCGGTCATCGTCGGGCTCGCCCGGGATGCGCTCCTCGCCCTTCACGCGCAAGAGCGCCTTGGGCTCCAGGAACATGACGGGGTTGGGCTCCTGGCACGCGGAGATGAGCAGCCCGTACGCGTCCAGCGGCGTGGAGGGCATGACGATCTTCCAGCCCGGGATGTGCGTCATCGTCGCGTCGAACGAGTGCGAGTGGTACATCGACCCGCGGATGCCGCTGCCTACCGGCGTGCGCACCACCATGGGCATGTTCCAGTCGCCGTTGCTCGCCCAGCAGGTGTTGCCCGCCAGCTTGAGCAAGTCGATGGTGTTGTAGACGTAGTCGCAGAACTGGATCTCCGCGACGGGGCGCGAGCCCGCCATGGCCAATCCCATGGCCATGCCGATGATGCCGCGCTCGTCCAGCGGGCTGTTCCACGCCGTCTTCAGGCCTTGCGTGCACGTGAAGACGCCGCCCAGGGGCGCGCCCACGTCCTCGCCGAAGATGTCCGTGACGCCCAGGTTCTCCTCGGCGTAGTGCAGGGCCATGCGGATGGCCTGTGCCATGTTGGCCATGGTTATTTCTTCTCCGCGTAGATGTGGTTCCAGATGGTCTCGGGGGCGGGCAGCGGCTCGTCGCGCACCAGGCGCGCGGCAGCGGCCATGTCCTCGGCGTAGCGGTTGCGCGTGTCGTCCATCTGCTGGCGCGTGAGGACGCCGTCCTGCTCCAGGCGCGCCTCGAACTGCTTGAGGCAGTCCACCTCTTCGGTCACCAGGTTGGCGCCGGACGCGGACGAGTGTCCGTAGAGGCGCGACACGTTGGCCTCCAGCAGGAAGGGCCGGCGCTCCTTGCGCACGTAGGCCATGGCCTCCTTCAGCTCCTGGTAGGCCTCCACCGGGTCATTCCCGTTGATGGTCTTGCACTGGATGCCAAAGGCCCGGCCGCGGTCGGCCACGCGCTGCTCGCCGTGCTGCTCCGCTCCGCTCGTGGAGATGCCCCACTTGTTGTTGGTGACGATCATCAGCACCGGCAGCGGCTCGGCGGGGCGGCTGCACCACACGAGGCACGAGGCGAAGTCGCCCTCGGCCGTGCCCGCGTCTCCGCCCGTGACGATGGTGATGCTGTCGCCGCCCAGGCGCTTCTGGGCCAGCGCCGTTCCCGGGGCCATCGCGTACTGGACCTCGATGGGCGAGGAGACCGGCACCACGTTCTTGGCGCGGATGGAGAAGTGGCCCGCGAAGTTGCGGCCGCCGGAGTAGGGGTCCGACGCCGTGTTCTTCATCTGCCGCAGCGCCCCGATGGGCTCCTCGCCCATGGCGAGCAGCGTGGCGGACTGACGGTAGTGCGCGTGCAGGAAGTCGTAGGCCGGACCCTGGCCCACCTTCATGAGGAGCCCGAGGGGGACGTTGAACGCCTCCTCACCGGGGCCGCCGATCCAGAAGTAGCCGTGGCCCTGCTTGTACATCTGGATGAGGCGCTCTTCGAGCACGCGTGCCTTGACCATCAGGTCATGGATGCGAATGAGCAGCTCCCGATCGAGCGGGAGCGGCGCGGAGGCTTCTTTGATCAGTCGGGGTCGGGACACGCGCGACATCCTCTGGCTGAAGGCTGAAATGGGATGCCCCTATAACCCGAACGTGGCCCGTCCGCTCAAGCGCGCTGAAGGGCTGCATGCCCGTGCGTCGGGCGGTCATCATCCGTGGCGCGGCGCGGCAATCAGCGTGTCTCATTCTTCTTAGGAGTCCGAGCCGCGGCGACGTCCCTGGCCCGCTGGGCCAGCCCGGACGCTCCGACGGAGTCCGCGTGGCGGACAATCTCCCCGAGCGTCGCGTCCGTCAGGTGCTCGACGTGGGCGCCCCGGAGGAGGGCCTCCACCTCGGCGAGCCCTCCGGAGGCGAGCAGCGCCGACACCAGCGCATGCCCGCCGCTGGGCGAGGGGGCCCGCGTGAAGGCCTCTCGCAGGGGGCGTACCGCCAGCGTGGCCAGCCCTCCCTCCAGCAGCAGGCTCCCCACGAAGCCCGCGTCGGGGGGCGGCTCGGGCCCGTCATCCGGGAGCGAGAGGGAGCGCGCCGCATCGCGTCGTCCGCGCCCGGTCGCGCGAGCGCCCGGCAGGCTTCCGAGCAAGGTGCCCAGCGCGTCCGCATCGGGGGCCCGCCGGTCGGGTGGTTTCACGGGACGGAGCCCGGCGCGGCGGAAGGCGGGCGCCGAGTCGGCGGGCGCTGTCCACGAGGGCCCGGGCACGCGCCGCAGTCGGAAGGCTCGCGCCACATGCACCGCCGCCGCGAGGACCGCCAGCGGGGCGAGCCAGTGCGCGGGCCACGCCAGCGCGACGACGAAGAGCCCCGTCGCGACGACGAAGCCCACCACCGCCACGGCTCGCGGGTGCGGGGCGCCGGTGCGCTTCGCCACGAGCGAGGCCAAGGTGTCCGCGCCGTCCAGGGGCCACAGGGGCAGCAGGTTGAGGGCGCTCCAGCCGAAGAGGACCGCTCGGAGCTGCCACGCCACGTGCTCGGCCGTACCGCCCGCCGGCAGAGGCCAGGCGCGCGTCAGTCCCCAGATGAGGCCGCCCAGCGTGAGCCCCATCAGCGGGCCCGCGAGGCTGACCCAGGCCGCCCGCCCGTGCGTCAGCCGGCCCGTGTTGCCGGCCGAGGTCGTCCCGCCCAGGCAATGCAGGGCGATGCTCGCGGGATGGCCCAGGCGCCGAAGGGCGAGGGCATGGCCCAGCTCGTGGGCGAGCACGCCGACGAAGGCGACCGCGAGCCAGGTCGCCAGGAAGAGGCCGGACTCTCCCATCGCCCAGCCGATGCCCAGGGCCGTCAGCGCGAAGAGGAAGTGGACGCGGACGGGGAACCCGAGCACGCGGAAGTGGGGCGGCATTCAGGACCCATGGTAGCCGCACGCGGCAGGTCCTTGCTTCGTGAGCCACATGCGCTCGCGTCGCGCGCGAAGTGCGCTAGAGTCCCGGCGCTTCCTTGCCCGCCTCCCGCGCCCGCGCGGCTCTCCCAGGTGCGCTGTGTCCAGACCGAATCCGCACCCTGACTCCGAGTCGGAGTCCGACAACGTTTCCGGCACCGCGCCCGTGCCCACGTCTGTCGCCATTCCGGGCCAGACCGGCACGCACTCGCGTGAGATCACCGCCACGCGCGGAGACTCCACGGCGACCCGCCTGACGGGCAACCTGGGGCTCGCTCAGGAGGCGACGGGCACGCTGCTCGCGCCGCTGGAGGCGGGTGAGCTGCCCAACGTGGCGGCCATCAAGGGGCTCCGGTTGGATCAGCTCCTGCTCCTCACCACCGGCGCGCTGGTGGTGCTCATCGTCGGGCTCCTGGCGGGACTGTCCGCGGTGTCCACGCAGGCGCAGTTCGAGGAGACCTCCAGCCGCTTCACCCAGCGCCTCCAGGAGCAGGCCCGAGAGCTCGGCCAGACGGTGAGCCACACCCTGGCGCTCACCAGCGCCACCAGCCTGCGCGACAACAACTACGCCTTCCTCACCGAGGTGGCGCGCTCCATCATCGCGGACAACCGCAACATCCTCCGCGTGCAGATGTTCGACGCGGACGGTCTGCTCGTGGCGGACAGCGACGCGGACGCGAAGCTGGGGACCGCCTCGGCGGGTCGCTCCACCGAGCGCCGCTGGGCCAGCGCCTTCTTCCAGGGCCAGCCCGTCTTCGAGTTCCAGGAGCCGCTCGACTACGGCTCGCAGAGCGGCAAGGGCGTGGTCGTCATCAGCTACTCGCTGGAGCAGCTCCAGAAGCAGCTCCAGGCATTGGAGGAGAGCAAGCGCGCCACGGTGCGCGCCAACACCGTGCGCATGCTGGGCCTGGGCCTGGGCTTCGTGCTGCTCGCCGGCGTGCTGGTGGCGGTGCAGAGCCGCCGCATCACCCGGCCGCTGGGCGTGCTCACCCGGCGCGTGATGCAGCTGGCCGCCGGAGACCTCAGCGCCCGCGCCAGCGTGGCTCGGGGCGCGGGCCGTGAGGTGACCACGCTCGGCGTGGTGTTCAACCACATGGCCGAGCGCATCAAGGTGCTCCTGGACGACGTGCGCGCCAAGGCTCAGCTGGAGCGCGAAGTGTCGCTCGCGCGCACGGTGCAGGAGACGCTGCTGCCCGGCCGCGACGCGGTGCAGGTGGGCGCGGTGCGCATCGCCGGGCTGGTGGTGCCCGCGGACGCGTGCGGTGGCGACTGGTGGTTCCGCGCCGCGCTGGACGAGGTCCGCGTGGTGATTGGCGTGGGCGACGTGACGGGCCACGGCCTGTCCACGTCGTTGGTGGCCACGAGCGCGACCAGCGGCTTCGCCTCCGCCATGACGCTGCGCGAGCCCTCGCAGGTGAACGCGCAGATGCTCATCACCGCGCTCAACGTCACCCTGGCCAACGTGGGCCGGGGCGAGCACCAGATGTCCAGCGCCCTGGCCGTCATCGACACGCGCAACGGCGTCATCGACTACGCGGCCGGCGGTCACCCCAGCCCCGTCGTCTACAACCGCCACAGCGGACAGGTCGCGTCGCTGCCCGCGCGCGGCCCGCTCCTGGGCGCCAACGTCGCGTCCCAGTTCACCTCTCGCCAGGCGCAGCTTCGGCCCGGGGACATCGCCGTCTGGTTCACGGACGGCCTCACCGAGGCGCGCGATGGCGCCAACCGCCTCTATGGCACCCAGCGGCTCGCCGCCGCGGTGCAGGCCCACGCGCACCTCTCCATCGAGGCGCTGCGCGATGCCCTGCTCGCGGATGTGCGGGCCTATAGCGCCGGACAGCCGCAGCGCGACGACATCACCGTCGTCGTCGCCGAGTTCAGCCCCGCCACCTGACCCGCCGTGACGACCCGCATGCGCCCACGTTCCGCTTCCTCGCGCCCCGCCGCCGCGCTCGTGCTCCTGGCCGCGCTGGCCGCGCCTCCCGCGCTCGCGCAGTACCGCGAGCCGCCCATGTCCGAGTCCCAGCGACTGGTGCGCCAGGGCGAGTCCGCCCAGGTGTCCGCCAACGCCGCCAGCGCCTCGGGTGACAAGAAGGGCGCCGAGGAGAAGTTCCGCAAGGCGCTCCAGCTCTATGAGCAGGCGCTCGCGGCCGAGCCCCAGTCCGTGGCCGCCGCGGCGGGTGTGGGCGACGCGGCCAACGCGCTCCAGGACTTCCAGCGCACGGTGGACCGCGTGCAGCCGGTGTACGCGGCGCACCCGGAGGAGCTGTCGCTCGCGTATCCGCTGGGCGTGGCGTACTTCAAGCTGCGCCGCTTCCCCGAGGCCGTGCCGGTATTGGAGAAGGTGGCGGCCGCCGACCAGCCCGAGCAGCTCATCGTCCACTACTACCTGGCCAGCTACTACCTCTACGCGCAGGACGGAGATCGCGCGGTGACGCGGCTCCAGCGCTACCTGGCGCTGCGCCCGGAGAAGCTCGCGGCCAACGACTTCCAGGTCCAGGAGCTCCTGGGCCGCGCGCACCTGCTGCGCAAGGATGCGGCGCAGGCGCGCGCCTCGTTCGAGAAGGCCCAGGCCGGGCGCCCCGAGGCGGTCTCCCTGCAATTGGGGCTGGCCTCGGTGCTGGAGCTGGAGGGCCGGCTGCCGGAGTCCCTCGCGCTGTTGGAGCGGCTGGCGCCGAAGTTCCCGACCGCGCCCGAGCCCAAAGAGCGGCTGGGCCGGCTCTATCTGGCGGGAGGGGAGGTGCCCCGCGCCGAGGCCCAGGCGCTGGCGCTCGTGAAGCTGGGCAACACGCCCGCGGCGCACCTGCTGTTGGGCGACGTGCGGCTCGCGCAGAAGCAGCCCGCGCAGGCGGAGACCGAGTTCCGTCAGGTGCTGACGCTTCAGCCCGGACTGGTGCTGGGACAGATCGCCGTGGGCAAGTCGCTCCAGGCGCAGGGCCGTCACGAGGAGGCCATCCAGTTCCTGGAGGCCGCGGTGCAGGCGGGTGGCAACAGCCTGGAACTGTGGTCGACGCTCGGCTCGGTGAACCGGCGCGCGGGTCGGTTCCAGCGCGCGGTGGAGGTGCACCGGCGCGTGGTGGAGATGGTGCCGCGTCGCGCGCTGGGCTGGGTGCTCCTGGGCGCGGACCACTTCGCCACCGGCCAGTGGGACCAGTGCATCGACGACTACGCGAACGCGCTGCAGCTGGAGCCCGACCACGCGGGGGCCAAGCTGTGGCTGGCGCGCGCGCTGGCGCATCGGGCGAGAGACCGCGCGGAGGCGTCGCGGCTGGATGACGCCGTTCGCGACCTGAAGCGCGCGTTCGACCTGGACCACTCGAGCGCGACGGCTCGGCGACTGGGGGCCGCGCAGCTCGATGCGCGCCAGTACGCGGACGCGCGCAAGACGCTGGAGTCGGGCGTGGCGCTCCCCGGCGCGACGTGGCGCGACCACCTGCTGCTGGGCTACGCGCGGCTCGGTGCGATGGACGCGCAGGCCTCGCTCGATGCGTTTACGCAGGCGGGCAAGGCCACCGAGGAGCCGGATGAGCAGGCCGAGGCCTCGGTGGGCGCGGCGCTGGCCGAGGTGGAGCTGGGGCAAGTCGACGCGGCCGTGCAGCGGCTGTCCGCGGTGGGCCCGTCCAAGGCCGCGTCGCAGGTGGCCGAGGCCAACCTGCCGCGCGTGCTGGTGCGCCGGGCCCTGAGCCGGCTGGAAGCCGGAGACGCGGCGAGCGCGAACCGCGACCTGGATGCCGTGGACCGGGTGGGCACCGGCAAGCGCGCGGACCTCGCGAAGCTCGCGCAGTTCGTCCGAGCGCTCGCCCGCGCCGAGGAGGGACGCTACGCGGACGCCAGCGCGGGCCTGAAGCGCGCCTTGGCTCCGGCGCAGCGCTGGGCGTGGCCCAACACGCGGCCCCTGGCGGAGGCGTGGGTGCTGTATCGCCAGGGCAAGGTGCCCGCCGCGCGCAAGCTGGTGACGGGCGCCGCGAAGAAGCCCATGCCCGGGCAGCCCAAGTGGGTGGCCTCGCTCACCGGCGCGCTGCTGCGCCGCGAGGCCTCGCTGGCGTATGGCACGGGCAACATGAAGGGCGCGGAGAAGGCCCTGCGCGCCGCGCTCGCCACGGAGCCCGAGGACGCGCTCGTGCAGCACAACCTGGCCTGCGTCGACTGGCGCAAGGGCCGCGCGGCCGAGGCGCTCACCGTGTGGAAGCGGCTGGAGCCCACCGTGGCCACGGCCTCGCTCAACCTGGGCATCGACGCGCAGGAGCGCCGCCACGAGCCGGCCGAGGCCGTGGACGCGTGGCGCCGCTATCTGGCCTCGGGGCAGGGTGCCCGCGCGGCTCAGGTGCGCGAGTGGAAGGAGCGGCTCCAGGGCCTGTACGGGCTGGCGGAGTCCGCGAGCGGTGCGCCGGCCGAGGCCGCCGCGGAGGAGACCCCATGAAGGCCCATCACTTCGTCGCCCTCGTGGGCGCGCTCGTCCTCGGCACGCTGGCGACGCCCGCGTCCGCCGCCCCCAAGAAGTCCACCTTGGGCGTCTTCCTGGCCACCACGCTCTCGGATGGCCAGGAGCGCTTCCAGTACGCGGAGGCGCTGGCATCCAAGCTGGAGGCCCAGCTCGGGCGCCCCGTGGCGGCCAAGAGCTTCGGTCGCTACGAGGACTTCGCCCGCGCCGTGAGCGAGGGACTGCTGGAGTTCGCGGTGGTGGACGCGTGGGCCGCCGCGCAGCTGGGCGCGCGCGCGGTGCCCGTGGCCTATGCCTCGCGCGCGGGTGAGACGCAGCAGCGCTGGGCCATCGTGGCGCTCCAGAAGGGGACCGTGAAGGACCTGGCCGGAAAGCGCCTCGCGCTGGTGAAGGGCGCGGGCCCCGCGGATCCGAAGTTCGTCTCGCACGTCGTCCTCGGCGGCGACCTGGATGCGCAGAAGCACTTCAAGCTGGTGCCCGTCCCCAACGTCGAGTCCGCCCTGAAGATGCTGGAGGCCAAGGGCGCCGAGGCCGCGCTCGTGCCCGTGTCCCACGTCTCCAAGGACGTGCGCGTCCTGTTCCGCAGCGGCCGGATTCCCGGCGCGGTGCTGGTGGACCTCAAGGGCGGCGCGGAGGCGCTTCGGGGCACGCTGGGGAGCGTGGGCGCGGTGGCCCCGTTCGACGCGTTCCTCCCCATCCAGGGCAAGGAGTTCGACGACTTCCGCAAGCTCGTCGCGCAGGGGCCGCCCCGGCGCCAGCCCGTCTTCGCGGAGTCACCCGAGCTGCGCGTGAGTGCCCCCGTGCTCGTGAAGTCCGACGAACTGGGGCCTGCGCTCCCGCCCTTCACCCAGGACCTCGCCGTCACCGCGGAACAGCCCGATGACTGACGCCCTGCGTCCACGCGCACCGGAGCGTGGCTCGACTTTCAAAATGTCAGAGCTTGAGAGCCGCGACTTGGCCCGAGCGGATTTTCTGCGGTACCGTCAAAACCACAACAGGAGCGTTCTTCGCTTGAACGAGGAATTCCCGGATAAGTCGGGGACGCGCCCGTTGCCAACCGGACGTCCAGGACCACGGCTCTCCCAGCTTGCACCCGTGGAATTGAGAACGATGCACTCGACTGAGTACGGTGGACCGCGGCGTGCCGCGGCGAAGGACTTCCCTGGGCGGCGGACGGCGCGCCTGTGCTTCTCCCTGGTGATGGGGGCGCTGCTGGCCCTCACCTCGGCGAGCGCGTCCGCCCAGACCGCGACGACGAAGGCGCCGACGAGCCGGACCGCGAAGAAGCGGACCGCGAAGGACGCCAAGGTCGCGAAGGACCCCAAGGCCGCGAAGGAGGGCAAGACCGCGGTGCCTCGCGTGCCGAGGGACCCGTCGAAGCCGCGCGTGGCCAAGTCCCGCAAGGGCGCCAAGGGCACGCCGGGTGCCGTCTCGCCGGCCACGTCGGTGGATCCGGCGCCGTCGCTCAGCGGTGGCCCGTCCACGGACGACCCCTTCGCCAGCGAGACGCCTCCTGTTCCGCCCGCGACCGAGCCGCATCGCTCGGTGGGCTCCGAGCCTCTGCCGGTGGCCTCGCCGGGCTCGCCCTCGCTGGAGCCTGTCTCCGGCACGGGCGTGGCGCCCGCGGTGGTGCCGGCGACTGGCTCGTTGCCGCTGGACGCGCCCGCCACGGTTCCGGCCACGGCCACGGCGCCGGCCCATGCGGCGCCCGTGCACGACAACGTCCCGGCGAGCGCGCCGTTCTCGCAGCCGACGATGGATCGCCCCATGCCTCCGCCCGCGGGTCTGGCGGGGTTGGACGGGCCGGATCCGCTCGCGGGTGCCTCCTCCCTGGAGGAGTCGGTCAGCCGCATGCAGAGCGAGGCCATCGTCACGACGGCCTCCAAGCGCAAGCAGCGCATCTCGGACGTGCCCCTCACGGTGTCGTGGATTCCGGCCGAGGAGCTGGAGGGCACCGGCCAGTTCTCGCTGTGCGAGGCCATCCAGTACTTCCCCGGCATGGAGTGCCGGCGGGGCTCCATGCGCAAGGCCGCGGTCAGCTCGCGCGGCCTGGGCTCCAACTACCTCTCCAACCGCCTCTTGTTGCTGAAGGACGGCCGGCCGCTGACGGACCCGTGGACGGGCCAGTTCTACGCGGACGAGACGACGCCGATGACCAACCTCAAGCAGGTGGAGGTCATCCGCGGCCCGGGTTCCTCGCTCTACGGCTCCAACGCGTTCAGCGGCGTCATCAACCTCATCGAGCGGCAGCCCTCGGACCTCATCCCCGAGGGACGCAACGTGGGCATGGACGCGCGCGTGCTGGCGGGACAGGACAAGACGTGGCGCGTGCAGGCCAACGTGGCGGGCAAGGGCGGGCCGGTGGAGGCGCTGCTCGGGTACTACGGGTACGGCTCGGATGGTCCGCAGCTCTTCAATGACTCGCGCACGGGCCAGGTGGACACCAACGAGGACTCGCTGGTGCATCAGGTCAGCGGCAAGGTGAAGGTGGGGCCGGTGTCGCTCGACGCGGCCTACACGGATGCGAAGCTGGGACGTCCGGGCGGCACCAACATCTCCACCGTGGGCAACTGCGGTCGGTGCCACTACACGCCGGACGACACCGAGCGCGCGCAGAACGTGAACGCGGCGGCCCAGGTGGATCAGCAGGTGACGGAGAACCTGCGCCTGTTCGCCCAGGCCTATGCCTTCTTCAAGCGCCGCGACGTGACGCTGGAGAGCGCCTTCGACAGCGACCCCACGCGGGCGCTGGGCAAGCGTCGCCGGCTCGGGGGCGAGGCGCGCGCGCTGTTCTCGTTGGGCGACCTCAACGTCACGTTCGGCGGTGACGTGAAGAACGACGTGGTGAACAACCCCAACGTCCTGCCCACCCTGACGATGGACGACACGCGGCAGACCATCCTCGGTGGCTTCGTGGACGCGGAGTACCGGCCGATGAGCCGGCTGGTGCTCAGCGCGGGCGCTCGCTACGACCGCTACCAGATTCCGGAGAACGTCTGGCGCGCGCGCACGGACCAGGTGTCACCGCGCGCCAGCGTGGTGTTCCATGCGATCCCCGAGCTGCTCACCGTGCGCACCAACTACGGCCGCGCCTTCCGCGCGCCCACGCTGGCGGAGCTGGCCATCAACCAGCAGATGTACGCGGCCACGCTGGTGGGCAACGCGGACCTGCGCGCCGAGACGTTGGACACCTTCGAGGCGGCGGTGGACTTCTGGCCCTTCGACCGACGGGTGCGCCTGACGGGCACGGGCTTCTTCAACCGCGCGAAGAACTTCATCAACCAGGAGCTGGTGTTCGGCTCGGTGTCGCAGTTCCGCAACATCGGCAACGCGGACGTGGCCGGCGCGGAGCTGGAGGCGGCCGCGCAGGTGCCGGCGCTCAACTCGTCCTTCGACATCGCCTATCAGTTCCTGGATGCGAAGGCGGTGCCCTACGGCGACGGGGAGAAGTCCACCCTGGACTACGCGCCCAGCCACCGGCTGTACCTGCGCGGACGCACGAACATCGGCAAGGCGGCGTTCGCGGAGCTGTACGCGCTCGTCGTGGGCCCCCGGTTCGACCCGGGCTTCAACGTGGACCCCACCACGGGGCTGGCCACCTCCCGCGTGCGGCTGGCGGGCTACGTCACGGCCAGCGCTCGGCTCGGTGTCAACATCCACGACGGCATCTCCGTGTCACTGTTGGGAACCAATCTCTTCAACGCCAAGTACGAGGAGTCCCATGGGTTCCCGGCACCGCCCCTGGCGGTGTTCAGCGAACTCAAGGTGCGCTACTAGATCGTGCATCCCGTTTCCCACCGCAGGCAGGCGGCATCTTGTTGATTCCGGATGAGTCCCTCTCTCCCGCGTTGCTGGCGCAGGCTGTCCCCGTGCTCGCACGGGGCGGCGTGTCGCTCGAGGGCGTGGCCGCCCCGGTGGGCGCCACGCGGCGGCTCGTGCTCTTCGACGGGCTGCTGCGCGCGGAGCACGCGGCGCTGCTGGCGCGAGACGTCCCCGCGCTGATGTTGGCGCTGCGAGAGTCTTCCGGGATGCCGTCCGTGTGGGAGGCCGGGGTGCTGGGCGCGCTGCTGCGGGGCGCGCCGCTTCTGCCCGAAGGGGCCGAGGTGACGCGACACACGCTGCGGCGCGTGACGGAGATTGGCGTCGCGGCGGCGGCGGCGGCGGTGGCGGTCGGAGAGGCCGGGGGCTCGCGGACGGCGGCGGCCCTGGCGGCGGACGTGGTGCATGAGCTGGCGGCGAACGCGCTGCTCGACGCGCCGGTGGATGCGGACGGGCACGCGCGGTACGCGCATCGGCGCACCGAGGTGCAGGAAGTGGCCCCGGAGGACGCCTGTGAGCTGGCCTATGCGACGCAGGGGGGGCGCATCTGGCTGGAGGCGGTGGACCGCTTCGGGCGGCTCACGCCGGCGCCGTACGTCCGGGCGTTGGAAGGGTGGGGTGGCAAGGTGCGGGTGGACTCGGCGGGAGGCGGCGCGGGCCTGGGGCTGCGTCGCATCCTGGAGCACAGCGATCTGGTGGCCGTCCGCGTGGTGGCCGGCCTGCAATCGCGAGTCGTGAGTGTCGTGGACCTGGGCGAGTCGCGGCGTCGAGCCTCGCGGCCCAAGTCGCTGCTGTTCAGT
This sequence comes from Myxococcaceae bacterium JPH2, assembly GCA_016458225.1. Lineage (NCBI taxonomy): Bacteria > Pseudomonadati > Myxococcota > Myxococcia > Myxococcales > Myxococcaceae > Myxococcaceae bacterium JPH2. Next base: position 162,296 of record JAEMGR010000017.1, read on the forward strand.
CAGGAATCGAGGTAGGGCCGGTGGACAGCCACGTGAGCAACGCGAACATCAGCCGGCTCCGGGTGGGCACCATCACCCACGTGCGGATCTCCGGCGTCATCGACGAGACGTTCCCCCTCAACGCCACCAGCGCCGAGCTGAACGGGCTGCTGGTGCTGGACCTGGGGCGCGTCGAGCGCATCAGCTCGTTCGGCGTGCGGCGCTGGAGCGAGTTCGCCGCCAAGCTGCCCGCGGGCGCGCTGGGCATGTACGTGGTGCATGCGCCGCCGGT